>CAYQFM010000039.1:0-14917 GCA_964416735.1 uncultured Iamiaceae bacterium
CCAGAACGTCATCGTCAAAGTCTGACTTCTGGTCGAGATTGATCTGCTCGCCGAGCTCAGCGGGAATCGAGTGATCGCATTCGAGGTGAAGGCATCGGCCGCGCCGAACCGATCTGATGCTGCCCATCTCGAGTGGCTGAGAGACCGGCTGGGTGAGCGTTTCATCGGCGGTGTAGTTCTCCATACCGGCCCGTCGGTCTTCGCCCTTTCTGACCGCATAGTGGCAGCACCTTTGGCATCGCTTTGGACTCCGCATTGCTGATCGGGTTCTGGAGGACCTGGCCAAGAAGGACAAATAGTCATCGGCTGTTGTCGACGGTGCAACGTCGTCCACCGCGGTATCGCCCGGTTTCACCGGCACCGGATGCGTGACTGTGACCGCTCCTCAACAGGCCGGTAGCGATGGATCATCAGTTGGAAGCATGAATCCAGCTCCTTCTATCTTGTCGAAAAGACCCAAGGAGTCCGAGGCAACGCATCGGGATCGAAGCGGTCCAACAGATCATTCATGGACACACGCTCACTCGGATGACCTAGTCCGAGTGATTCGGCCAGCAGGATCCTGACCTCGCCCGGCTGCTCACCCAGCGCCAGACGATCAGCGAGGGTGACAGCTCCGTCACTCTTGGCAAGGCGTTCACCATCGGGGCCCAGCACGAGCGGAACATGTGCGTAGGCCGGAACCGTGAGACCGAGCAGGTGGGCCAAATGAATCTGGCGAGGGGTGGTCAGGAGCAGGTCGTCTCCACGTACCACCTCTCCCACTCCCTGGTCTGAGTCATCCACGACAACAGCGAGGTTGTATGCGGGCACACCGTCGTTGCGCCTGATGACGAAGTCATCGACGATCCCTTCGACACGTCCGCAGAGACGGTCGTCGAATACGACCTCAGCGGCCCCCGACCGCAGGCGCAGGGCTGCCGGACGACCCTGGCGCTCGCGTTCAGAACGCCCGAATGAATCGAGATCACGACAGGTCCCGGGATAAGCACCTTCGGGTTGTGGTCCGTGCGGGGCCGAAGCCGCCTCGCGGATCTCACGGCGTGTGCAGTAACAGGGATAGACCAGATCCCGGTCCACCAACTGAGCCATGAGAGCGTGATAACGGTCGAACCGGTTCGATTGACGCACTACCTCCCCGTCCCAGTCGAGACCGATAGCAGTCAGATCGTCGAGTTGACCGCCTGCAACTTCGGCAACCGACACCCGAGGGTCGAGGTCCTCGATGCGGACGATGAAACGCGAACCGCTCGAACGAGCGAACAGCCACGCCAGCATCGCGGTGCGGAGGTTTCCCAGGTGCAACGGTCCCGTTGGACTGGGTGCAAAGCGTCCATCAGCCATGTCGGCCTCGGTCAGCGGCGAAGCGACTTCTGAACTTCAGCCCAGAGATTGCGGTAGGCAACCATCGCCTTGCTGGACGGATCGGCAAACGTGCCCAGTGGTGCTCGGTGCAAGCCCATCCGCTCGATGTCTCCGACAACAGGAATCTCCGTATCCAGCAGGCGTGGTCGTTCAGAGCGCACCTTCTCGATCAGCTCGCGGTGCATTCGCTTGTGCCAGTCGACCATCGAGAAGAACTCGATCACCCGCATTCTCTTGCGTCCGGGGTGATCGGCCAGAAACGAGTCGAGTTGGTCCATGGTGCGCAAGGACAGGGTGGTGGGAACTACCGGAACCAGCAGAGCATTGACCGCCCGGAACACCGCTTCAGAGGTGAGCGAGATGCTGGGTGGGCAGTCCAGAAAGACGTAGTCGTATTCGTCTTCCAACGGCTTGATCATCCGTGAAAACCGACGCTGCGGATCCTTTGCGCCTTCGAGTTCCAGATCGAAGTTCCGGTAGGACAGGTCGGCCGGAACCAGGTCGAGATTGTCGAAGTCCGTTCCTTTGATCACGTCTTCGAGGTCACGCCTTCCGCTGACCAGTGCGCCGCTGCCACCCTTCACCTTGGGCTTCACCCGAAAATAGAAGGTCGCTGCTCCCTGAGGGTCCAGGTCCCAGACCAGCACCCGTGCTCCCTGGGATGCCACCAGGTGGGCCACGTTCACAGCGGTCGACGTCTTGCCCACGCCTCCCTTGATTGCATATGTGGCAATCGTCTTCATCGCCTCAAAACACCCGCGGTTCAGGGTTGTCTACATCAACGGGATCAACGACGGGGTCGGCGACAAGTTCACGCACCTCGTCAGCCGGTTTGAACAGATCCTTTGCCACCGAGCGGATCGCCTTGTCGTCGAATCGTGCGAAACGCGACGCAAAGGCATCGCGGGCACCATGCCGACGTTCGTCAAGCATTTCCACAACCGAGCCCATCGCCAACAGTGTGGAAGCTGAAGCTCCATGTTGACCCATCAGGTCATCGGCAAACGTTCCGATTGAACCGGCCTGAACCTCGCAATCCTGGAACTCACCGAGCACGTCTTGAAGAGCTTTGAGTTCCTTGACGATCTGAGACACCCCGTCGGGTGGGAAGAGGCTCCCGAAACACTCAAGCATGTAACGCAGGCGCTTTGCATCCTTGCGCAACTCGTGCAGGTCCTCAGCCGGCGACTCTTGCGTGATCATCCTGCCGTCGCGTACGACACGCCGGTAGGCCCTCCAGATTCGCTCGGCCGCAATCTTGCGCGCGGGAGCGGTTGCATCTGGAGCTGCTGCTTCATCAATCAGGGGTGAGTCGAGCCAGTCACCCCATTCTTCGAGGGCCCTGAGCACCCTCTCCGCAGCAAGATCGTCAACCAGGGTCTCGTGGGCATCACGCTGACGACGTTCGAGAAACTTGGCGAACGGTTCGAGGTGGGAGCGCCGCTCGGGGGCAAGCCGGCCTTCAAAATCCGGAAGCGTGAGCTTGTAGACATCCAGGTCGCGGGTAGGGCCTGTGACGGCACCGAGATGTGCAAACTCCGCGCGGAATCGTTCAAGCACTGCCGCGGGGAGCACCTCTTTGGCTTGCGAGAGCACAGAGCGCGTGCGACGGACAGCGACCCGGTAATCGTGGAGAAACTCAGAATCCGTGTCGTCTATGACCCCGGCGGAGTTGAGGGCCATCGTCTGATGAAGTGCTTGCAGCACCCGGATCCATGCCTCGGATGCCGTCACGTCCGGATCCAGAGTCAGCTTCAACTTGGACGAATAAGACCCTGCATCCAGGCCGGTCATCCTCAACGCCGTGTGAAGTGGGTCGTCAGAACCGTCGCGCAACACCACCTGAGCTGAGAGAAGCCCGACCAGTTCTTCGGCTTCACGCGGATAGCCGCGCACGGGCACAGCCTCGACCACAATCGGTAGATCCTCAAAGTTCAAACGACTCCGGTCAATGACGATCTGACCGGTTGTCTTGCCTTCCGAATCCACCATCCTCAACACGGTCTGGGTGGTCTCGACCCGCACCTGTTCAGCGATCGCCCTCATCTCGACCACGGCCTCGAGGCGATCGCGCAACGGTCCGGCGGGCAGGTCCCACGCGAACCGGGGCGGCCGATCGACCTCCAGACGACCATGGACCTTCCCGGTCTCCAGAGATCGCCACACCAGTTCGTCGCCCACGCCCGGCTGGATCCGACACTCGAGCAGCGAACCGTCCGAGAAGATCCGCCAGTCGAACGTATCGAGCATGCAGCGTTTGAAGTGTTGTGGCGTCTCGCGACGCAGGGTCAAGCGTTGCTCGAGGCCCGTGATGAGCTGCTCGATGTCGCTACCGTCGATGACGGCGAAACGGTGCAACTCAGCCAAAACAACTCCAGAACAGGACCGACGCTCTGTCGGATCGGGTCGTCTCAGCTTAGTGACCGACCTGCAGCGATAGGCGGATCCCGAGAACCCCGATTGTCGGCGTATTCTGCGGGCCATGCAACCTCAGCCACCGGACAGGACACGCCCCAGGGTCGTGGGGGTTCCCCGTGAGACAAAGGCGGACGAATACCGGGTCGGAATTACCCCCGACGGAGTCCGCGAACTCACACGACACGGAATCCGAGTCCTCGTCGAGACCTCCGCCGGAGCCGGTTCACATCTGCCAGACGAGGACTATCGGAGTGCCGGAGCCGAGATAACGGCTTGCGCAGCCGATGTCTGGGAACGCTCCGACATAGTCTGCAAGGTCAAGGAACCCATGGAATCGGAGTTCGAGTTCCTACGCCGGGACCTGACCCTGTTCACCTACCTGCACCTTGCGGCGTACCCCGCTGTGGGCGAGGCACTGCTGTCCAGCGGCACCACGGCGATTGCGTACGAAACCGTCAGACTCGAATCCGGCGCACTCCCTTTGCTCGCACCCATGAGCGAGATTGCGGGTCGGATGAGCGTGCAGATGGGCGCCCACTACCTGGAGCGTCACAACGGAGGCAGAGGTGTCCTGTTGGGAGGTGCCCCCGGTGTAGCTCCGGCAACCATCGTGGTGCTGGGTGCAGGAAATGTCGGGTGGAACGCTGCACGCATCGCTGCAGGGCTCGGAGCCGAAGTCCACCTTCTGGATCTGAACATCGAGCGACTTCGCTCCATCGACGAGTTCGGTTTCGGACGTATCACCACGCTCGCCTCCAACCGTGGCCAGGTGGAACGGGTCACGGCCGAAGCAGATCTGTTGATCGGCGGCGTCCTGGTTCCCGGTGGACGTGCACCCGTTGTAGTCACCGAAGACATGGTTCGGAACATGAAGCCAGGTGCCGTGATCATCGACATCGCCATCGACCAGGGCGGCTGCATCGAGACATCTCGTGAGACCACCCACCGCGATCCGGTTTTCGAAACGCACGGGGTCATCCATTCAGCGGTTTCAAATCTGCCCGGAGCCGTCCCCCAGACCTCTACGTACGCCTTGACCAACGCGACTCTCACCTACCTGGTTGCATTAGCGACCCTTGGCACAGTCGCTGCTATCGGACGCTTCTCAGAACTGGCCGCGGGCGTCAACACGGTCGGCGGTCATGTAACGAGCCGGGCGGTCGCAGAGGCACTCGGACGCGAGACAGCGGACGTGGCAGCAGTCCTTATGAAAATCTGAGAATCTCCGACAAAAACTCGTGGTCAAAAAGCCCTATTTCCGGCTAGCGTGTCGGCAGTCACAACCGGATCAATACGTCAGGAGGCAGGCAATGAGCGAGCCCAGCGAAACCCTTGGACCGATCCGGGAGCAGCGGGAACGACTGGCCACCGCCGCCGATGAACTTGAAGAAGCCGTGACGAGTCCGGCAGGAAACGCCATTGCCTGGAGAATCGGTGTCGACACCGCCCTCAAAGAGATGGTCGCCGCTGTAGCAAACCACGTCGAGCTGACCGAAGGCCCCGACGGTGTCTACTCCGACGTCGTTGACCGCACACCTCGGCTGTACAAGAAAGTTGAACGCCTGAAGCACGAGCATGGGGATCTGCAATTACGCGTTGCAACCCTCGAGTCGGCAATCACAGGCGAAATCGATGAAACCATCGTCGAGTGGATCCGTGGTCAGGCCTACGAATTGTTCCTCCTGGTGAGCAGGCACCGCAGCAAGGCTGCCGATCTCATCTTCGAGTCTTACGACTCCGACATAGGCGAGAGCGAATAAGGCTGTCGACCAGGACACCCGTCAGTCAGTGTTCTGATCGGCTTCGCGTTTTTCCCTTTTGTTCCGGTACATCGCCTGATCGGCTCTCGAAAGAAGTTCTCCCGGGTCTACGGCCGGACCGGATGCTGACGCATGGCCGATGCTCGCCCTCACGACCAGCTCGCCCGTCGATGTCGCCATCGATGCACTGATCGCCGCGTCAATACGTGCAACAAGCGACCCCACGGTTGCCGCATCGACTGACTCGCATACGACAACGAACTCATCACCACCCAGTCTTGCAACCGTGTCGACCGCTCGGACGGTCGCCCTCAGACGCTCCGCCACGGAAATGAGCACCTCGTCACCGACCAGGTGGCCGTGCGTGTCATTGATCTCCTTGAACCCGTCAAGGTCCACAAACAGCACGGTTACGGCCCACCCTCCACGCTGAAGCCGCGAACAGGCCTGATGCAGGCGATCATCGAGAAGCGTTCGGTTCGGCAGGCCCGTGAGCGCGTCGTGCGTTGCCTGATGGGTCAGCCGGCGCTGACTGCTGTAGTCCTCGGTGACATCGTCAACAGTTGCTATCCACCCGCCCGGATTCGCACCGCTGCCCATCGGGACGAACTTCGCGTGAGCCCATCGGATGAACAGCCCGGTCTCGACTCGGAACGTGACCTCCTGAGCCAAACCAAGTGACAGGACACGGTCGGCGACGTTGCGGACCTCGGCCCGGTCCTCTTCGTGAATCGACAGGTGCCAACCCGAACCCGCCAGATCGGCTGCTGACCTGTTGAAAATGCGCCTCGATGCCTCGTTGGCATAATTGACACGACCTTGCGAATCGGCCGAGAGAATTCCCAGAGGGAGCGCCTCTGCCAGCATGAAGAAGTGATCGCTTCCCACCACGTTCTCAGAGGTGGTCGAGGTGTCCATGAGAATCCATCGACACGGGATCGCCGAACCTTCAACCCCTGTTGACCGACTACCCCCAGGCGATCAACCACCGCCGAACATCATCAACCATTCAGCAGCACTCTTGGGACGGAACACATAATTGTGGCGGCGTGTATCGCCCATCGACGCAGACGGGTCGGCCGAATACAGGTGACCGGGAAAGAGCACGGCATCATCCGGAACCTTCGACAGTCGCTGGGTGAGGCTTTCGTAGAGCGCTTCGGGGTCGCCGCCGGGCAGATCTGTACGACCACACCCGTCCAAGAACAGTGTGTCGCCCGCGACCAGACGACCGTTGACAAAGAAGCACTGACTTCCCGGCGTGTGACCGGGTGTGTGGATCAGTTCGATGTCCACCGCCCCAACCGAGACCGTGTCAGCACTGCCATGACCGACGATGTCGGAAGCGGACAGGTCCGTGACCGTCTTGACCCATGGCTCCTCGACCGCCTGGATGTGCACTGGAATGGGTGCGTCCAACAACCCCTGGAGCTCGCGGACACCGGCAATACCGAAGCCCATCATGTCGCCGCCGATGTGGTCGGGGTGATAGTGGGTGGCCAGCACGCCGACCAAGCGCATGTCATCTGCAGCGAGTACGTCGAGAATCCCCTGAGCGTCATATGCCGGATCAACCACCACCGCCTCGCCGGTCTCCCGGTCACCGATCAGATAGACGAAGTTGCGCATCTGGACGGCGAAGGGGTCCGAAGCGGCCACGTCTCGACCCGCTAGGAGTTGTCGGAAATAGAAACGGTTCGACTGATCGGTCATCAGACCATTGTGCCGTCAATCCTGTGCGAAAGGTTCCGAAGACCCGCCGACATTCGCCTGGCTGGACAGAGACATCGATTCCAGCCATCGCTGTTGCGCAATTTTGCTGACCTCGCGCAGGGTCCGGCCGGTGGCTTTCGCCACCCGGGCCGCGTCGTCGTGCTCGACTTTGGCGCTACTGGGACCCACCTTGATCCGGACTGTCAGACCGTCGACCTCGACGGTTCCAAACTCGCGGATCTGCGGCCAGCGTTCCATCATGGAACCACGCACTCCCAGCGAACTGGTCTCGGCCACCATCATCTCTCTGACCAACCCCACCACCGATGGATCAGCCAACGCGCTCACCACGTATGCCGGGCGACCCTTCTTCATGATGACGGGTGTGATCCACGCATCATGGGCACCCACCTCGAGCAACCTCGTCACCGCGTGTGCGAGCTGCTCGCCGGTGACATCGTCCACGTTCGCCTCGAGGTGCACCACGGGCTGACCCGTCATTTGCCCGTCGGTTCCGGCATCGGTTCCGATGATCACCTGGGTCAGGTTGGGGCGTCCGTCCAACTCGGCCGAGCCGGCCCCAAAACCCGACGACGTAATGGTCATCAGTGGCATAGAGCCCCAGCCGGTGACGTTCGCGGCCAACAATGCTGCCCCCGTTGGCGTGGTCAACTCCTTTCCCACATCAATGGAGTAGGTGGGGGCTCCTTGCAACAGTTCGATGACCGCCGGAGCCGGCACCGGAAGCACACCGTGTGCGGCGTTCACCGTTCCCATTCCGTTGGCCACCGGCGAGGAGAAGATCTCGTCGACTTCCAGCAACTCGAGTGCGGCGCAGGTGCCGACAATGTCGATGATGGCGTCGATGGAACCCACCTCGTGGAAGTGGACCTCTTCGGGCGACTGTCGGTGGAGGCGGCCTTCAGCAACAGCCAGGGCATGGAACGTGGCCAGCGCCCGTCGTTTCACCCGATCGGGTAGGGGCGCCTGTTCGACCAAGCCAGCGATGTGTGATGCAGTTCTGTCGATCTTCGTCTGGCCGACGCTTACATGCACAGAGGTTCCGGCAACCCCGCAGCGCATTACCTGCTCAGCCTCGATCTCCCACCCGTCAACAGGTAGCAGAGCGCACATATCGCGAACGGCTTCGACATCTGCACCGGCATCGATGAGCGACGCCATTGCCATATCCCCCGCAATCCCCGAGAAACAGTGGAACCAGGCGATCGTCACGTCGTCACCCGGACAGAACCGAGCATGCGGACCACAGCGCATGCCGCTCCGAAGCCGTTGTCGATCCCGACCACCGACATTCCCGACGCACACGACGCCAACATCGCCAACAGTGCGGTCACTCCTTCCAAACCCGCTCCGTAACCCACGCTGGTGGGAACAGCGATCACCGGCGCAGGAGTGAGGCCGGTAACCACACTCGCCAAAGCACCCTCCATGCCCGCAATGACCACAACCGCGTCCATCGAAGCCAACTCGTCCGCCGCATCAATCACCCGGTGTAGGCCTGCGACACCGATGTCGTGAATCCGGATCGGGTCCAGACCATGGGCCTCAAGGGTGGCGCAACATTCGTCGGCAACTGGGATATCGGCGGTTCCGGCCGTCACCACTGCAATCCGTTCCGCCCGGGGTGACGAAGGACGCCAGACCACGGTGGTCAGCGTGCGCCGCCCACCGGGGTTCGCCCGCATCGCGGCATCGGCCTGATCGTCATCCGCCCTCGACAACAGCACGGGGGACGACCCCGGCTGGGTGAGCAACTCCGAGACTATTGCCGCACACTGCTCGGAGGTCTTGCCAGGGCCGTAGACAGTCTCGGCCATGCCCTGACGCAGGGCCCTGTGGTGATCCACCCGCGCGAAACCCAGATCCGCGAACGGCAGACGTCGGAGTTCGCGCACGGCATCGTCGGGATTGATACTTCCGGAACGGACACCCTCGATGAACTCCCGCAAGGCTGGCTCATCCATGTAACTATCCTGCACTGTCGTGACCGATCCCGCACCATCCAATAACGGATCAGTATCCGCCCCTGAACTTCGAGTCGGATACTTCGGCCCGCGCGGCACTTTCACCGAGCAGGCCCTGTTCACACAGCCTGACCTGGTGGTTGGCGAGACGATTCCTTTGGCCTCGATACCCGACGTGCTGAACGCCACGGTCGATGGCACCGTCGATATCGGGTTTATTCCAATCGAGAACGCCATCGAGGGTTCGGTCACCGTCACGCTCGACAAGCTCGCTTTCGAGCACGCACTGCTCATACAACGAGAAGTCGTCATCGCCATCGAGCTCTGCCTGATGGCCAATCCCGGGACCCGCGCCGCTGACATCGAGGTCGTCAGTTCGTTTCCGCACGCCCTTGCCCAGTGCCGCACGTACCTTGCAGAGAACCTGCCCAACTCCAGAACTCGTGCAGCCAACTCCACAGCCGACGCCGCAAGGGTGTTGGCCGAAGACCACGACCCACACGGTGCCGCCATAGCCAACGCACGTGCCGCCGAGGTGTACGGCCTCGATGTGCTGGCGACGGCAATAGACGACCACGCTGAGAACGCCACCCGCTTCGTGGCCGTGGCACGAGACGGTATTCCTGCTCCAACTGGCCACGACAAGACGTCGATAATCGTCTTCCAGAGCGCAGACGCACCTGGTTCACTCCTCGCAATCCTTCAGGAGTTCGCCGCCCGGGCAATCAATCTTTCAAAGCTCGAATCACGCCCGACCAAGGAGGGTCTGGGCAACTACTGCTTCCTCATCGACCTCGAGGGCCACATCGCCGAGGAGTTGGTGGCCGACTGCCTCCGGGACCTGCGTTCCAAGCACAACGTAAAGTTCCTCGGTTCGTATCCGGCCGTGGGTGAGCACTCGGCGCGGGTGCGTCGCGACACCGATGCGGCTTGGCGCGAGGCAGACAACTGGCTGGCTTCACTACGCGCCCAGATCCGGCACTAACGTCGTAGCCGGAGGGATGGCAGAGCGGACGAATGCGACGGTCTTGAAAACCGTTGAGGGGCAACTCTCCGGGGGTTCGAATCCCCCTCCCTCCGCCACTCGCAGTACAACGATGCACCTGCACCAACAAACAACTTGTCAAGATCTCTACGCTGGAGGTCGTCAGCGTTTAACAATCTTGGGGTTGCGTAATTCCATGGTGACGATCCAGGCAAGGTTCTGCGCCGTCGCAGAGGCTGTCAGCAATCGCTGATCAGCTATATCGAGGATTTCCAAGACGCGGTCGAACGCCCTCGAACCGATAAACGGGATTGCTCCAAGCGACAGCGCATGGAAGAACTGCAAATCAACCGTTGCAAACCACTCGCGAAGACTATTCAGGTCACGTCGCTTGAACGGGTGTTCATCTTCCGTACGTTCCGACGGTGTCAACCGTCTATATAAGTTGACTGCTGGATTATGGCCCATGGGTTCTACGAACAGCCCGACCCCATCGGGTCTCAATACCCGGGCTATTCCCGGCATGGCCTTCGCCAGGTCAAGATGATGGAGCACTCCGAGGCCGATCACCACGTCGAACGAGGCATCCTCAAACTCAAGTGATTCAGCATCCATAACCAAAAACTCGATGTCGTGTATGCCACTGTCCTGACAGCGCTGACGTGCCCTGTCGACTGCGACTGGAGAAATATCGATGGCAACACATCTACGTCTTCTATTCGTCAGATGCCAGACCTGAGAATTGTCACCACACCCGATTTCGAGCACCGACGCGTCCGGCGAAATCGCATCTATTGCCAGTTGATGCGCCTCGATACTTCGCTTGTTGAGGGCATAAAACCGTGCCGAACGACGCTCTTCACCTGATTCGAAGCGCTGGTCGTGAAATTCTTTCTCGCGTTGAACCCGTTCCGCTGTGCTCATGCGCCCCCTTCAATCGTAATTCCTCATTCTATAAGCCACTCTGTCGACAACATTCACCGGCTTGCCGATCAGCAACGACCACTCGACAACCCATTTCGAACTCAGCACAGCACTACTGGCAATTACGACGTGATGGATTAACCAGAATTTTCCGTAGTCGCCGTAGGAGTGCGCTACGTCATGAGAATTAGAGTCTGGAGGCGATCCGACAAGGTTCGGTGCTTCAGAGTCGAGAGCTGTTAGGTCACAGCCTCCAAACGATCGAGAGATCTGATGTGCAACTTCGGTACAACCGATGGGTTGGCCACGCTCCTTTCCCTTGCTCCTGAGTTCAACTCACGGTGATCTGGTTTGAGATCGTCCTGATCGGTCTTGGGATTGGCTTTCTGGGCGGCTTTTTCGGCAAAGGTGGATCGGCGGTAGCCACGCCCCTGCTCTATCTCGTCGGCGTTCCTGCAATGTTCGCGGTCGCATCTCCGCTTCCGGCGACCATTCCAGGAACACTGGCTGCGGCAGACACCTATCGCCGTGCCGGAATCATCGACAAACGGGCTGTCATCATCAGTTGCGCGGCTGGGCTACCTGCGACCGTCATTGGAGCTTTGGCCACAAAATGGATCGACGGCACGATGCTCGTGACGGTGACCGAGGTGATCCTGATCGGAATCGGCCTCCAGATCGTGCTCAAGCAAACCGGTCAAGACGACAACGGTGAACCAGACGAGGGGGCAGCGGCCTCGATGACACGGCTGGTGTTCGTGGGCTTCGTCACAGGCCTGGCTGGCGGACTGCTTGCCAACAGCGGCGGTTTCATCTTGGCTCCGCTATACCTGTTGGTGGCGCGGCTGAACATCAAGCCAGCGCTTGCTGCCAGCCTCGCCGTGTCAGCCGTGCTTGCAGTGCCCGGCACCATCGTGCATGCATCGCTGGGCCACATTGACTGGGCAGTTACCGGTGTGCTCGGCGTGGCATCCATACCCGCTTCGCGAGTGGGCGCCACACTCGCGATCAAGACACCCTCACACCACCTCGAGCGGATCTATGGTGCAGGCTTGATAGTACTCGGCGTGGTCCTTCTCATCGTCCGGTGAGGTTGCGATACGATCAGCGCTTCGAGGAGAGGTGCCGGAGTCTGGTTGAACGGGCTTCCCTGCTAAGGAAGTGAGGGCGAAAGCCTTCCGTGGGTTCGAATCCCACCCTCTCCGCCAATCGGTCCGTTTGGGCTACCAGCACTCGTAACGTAAACTGCGACTTCCCTGCGCTCGTAGCTCAATTGGATAGAGCATCTGACTACGGATCAGAAGGTTGGGGGTTCGAGTCCCTCCGAGCGCGCTGAACGGCGTTGGTGGCCAACGGCTTTGAGGTTGCGAGGTCTGATCGGCCGTTCGCGGCCAGCGTGCTCGATACGATGCCCGCTCAAGTGGAGATGCCTGCCATGTGGGGCAAAACCTTGTCTGCGAAAAGTTCCATGCTCGGCCACGCCAAGTCGGCCGGGGTGCCACCACACAACGGGTGCACAACCACCGCCGCCAGTTGGCCCATGGAGCGACACATCTCAAGACACTCATCCGGGGTCAGGACCCTGTAAATACCCTCGGCACGCAGTTCAGCGAGGTTGGTGGCCTTCGAGGTGACAAGCGATCGCACATCAGGTGTCTGCCACTTTGCGTAGGCCATCGCCTCACGCAACAGATACGGACCGACTTCGGCCCATGTGCGATCTGGATCCTCGGAAATCACGACCGTACCGGGCATTCCCTGAGGAAGTTGATTCACAAAGCCGGGCTCCTTGCCCAGCTTCTCGCACTCCTCCAAGTAGGCAGCGACGAGGTCGTCGTCGTCGATGGCCGGGAAGAAACCGGATCCGTATCTTGCGGCGCGCTCGGCCGCCTTACGACTGAAGCCCGCAATCATGATGAGCGGCTGAGGCTGAGAGAACGGTGTCGGCGTCACCCGGACCCGGCGACCTTCATATTCGAATTGTTCACCGGTCCAAGCCTTCGCCATCACCTCGAGACACTCGTTGAACCTACGGCCACGGTTCTTCCACTCACGGCCAAACATCTCGTACTCGACGGGCCGATAACCCAGACCGGCCGTAATCGACAAGCGGCCAGCGCAAAGGTGGTCGAGTACGGCGATGTCCTCGGCCAAGCCGATCGGATCGTGCAGCGGAACCAACAGCGCTGCGACATTCAACAAGATGTTCTCGGTGCGTGCCGCAACGGCCGCAGCCATCACCAGAGGTGAGGGGAGAAACCCATCATCGGTGCCGTGGTGTTCCGAGATCACACAGAGGCCAAATCCCTTTTTGTCTGCCCATTCGGCCATCTCAAGAGCAACCGCATACCGGTTCTTCGTCTCGTTTGGGTCCAACCCCGGGCTACGCATGTCGAACCGGATCACACTGATTGGCATCGATTGATTCTCCCCTCTAGTTCCACCGCTGGCTTACGTACTCACCAACTCACTTGTCTTCTAAATGATCGCATCCATGCGCAATCACAGATTTGAACGGATCGTGAATCTGCACTCCAACACGACCCGGCTGAAAACTCGGTGGGTCGATGTCGGCGACGTCATGGTGATTGTGCCCGAAGGGTTCTTCACTCACGCGTCACGTTCTCCCGCTAGGCGCCGGCAGACAGGTACGAAGGTCGTATAGCGATCTACTAATAGATCGTTGTACGATCTGTTCATGGCAACAGACCCCACCCTCACCGGCAAACTGCGCGACATCGTCGGCAACGAAAACGTCCTCGAAGATCCTGACGTCACCGTCCGCTACCGCAACGACTTCACCGGTCGCTTCCAGGCTCCCGACACGGCGGTGGTACGCCCGGCCAGCACGGATGAGGTCGTGGAAGTTGTGAAGGTGTGTGCGGAGTTCAATCACGCGGTCGTGCCCCAAGGCGGCAATACGGGCCTCATGGGTGGAGCTGTTCCGATGGCGGGCGAGGTCGTCGTGAACATGGCACGCATGAACACCATCGAAGACTTCCAGACGGGAGCCGGGGTGATCACGGCGGGCGCTGGAACAACACTCGACACATTGCAGACCACCGCCCGGGGCGAGGGTTGGGACTACGGCGTGGATCTCACAAGCAGAGGCATGGCAACCCTCGGGGGGATGATTGCAACCAACGCCGGTGGCGCACGCGTCGTCGGTTACGGCGACACCCGTCGACAGGTCTTCGGCGTTGAGATTGTCACCGGTACGGGCGAGGTTGTCTCGAACATCGGCGGCACCCTGCGAGACAACACCGGCTACCACCTGGCATCCATCGTTACAGGCAGCGAAGGCACCCTCGGTATTGTCACCAGAGCAGCGGTGAATCTGCACCCATATCTGCCAGAACGCACGGCGGCCCTGGTCCGCTTCGATGATGCGACGGCAGCGGCTGAAGCGGCCGAGGCAATGCGCAAGGCTCTGCCATCGGTTCAGAGTGTGGAACTGTTCTTCCCGTCGGGGGTCGACCTGGTCTGCTCATTCAGCGGCGCCAAACCACCATTCGCCAACAACACCGGTGCCTACCTGTTGGTCGAGGTGGCCGGAACCGAAGACCAGACCGGCGCGCTTGGAAAGGTCGTCGGCGCCCTTCCACACGTTGCTGACGTCGCCGTGGCCGAAGACAGCGGTGCGCGAGTGAAGCTGTGGCAATTGGTGGAAATGCACAACCCTGCCATCGGCACCCAGGGCATTCCGCGCAAACTCGACGCGGCTGTTCCACCGGGGGCTCTGGCCGAGTTCGTTTCACGTATCGAAC
>CAYQFM010000040.1:0-14743 GCA_964416735.1 uncultured Iamiaceae bacterium
CCCGAAGGGTACGCGTACCGTTATGACAACCGAGGCCGCCGTGTTTCGGAAACGGCGACAAGGACTGGCGTGGACTCGACCAAGACGTACTCCTATGACAACACGGGCCAACTGGTCTCATCGTCTAGTGCTTTGACCACATAGGTTCGCGCGCGTGTTGGCGTGCCGATCGTGGCGGCGCGGTGCCTTGTGGGCGGTCTGTGTGTATCGAGGCATGCCTCGAACTCGTTCGACACGTTCACGGTCGAGTTGGAGCGCGCACGATCACACCGATGTCGGTGGTGTCCGGTCAGCGATCGGTTCTACGCGGCGCGGGGTCGACCCCAGAGCACGCCCTTCTCGGCGCGCACGCGGGCTCGTTCCTTGCGTTGCAGCGCGAGTACCTCTGGATCACGGGCGTTCACGTTGCGCCACCGCAGGTAGTCATGCAGCTTGCGGGTGAGCACAACGTGGTTCGGGTGGTTCGAGTTGTTCAACACGAACTCGCGCAGCGGGCCGAAGTGTGCCTCGATCGGGTTCGCCCACGAGCTGTAGGTCGGCGTGAAGCACAACTCGACGTTGTTGCGCTGCGCCCACGTCCGGATCTTCTTGCCCTTGTGCGCGGACAGGTTGTCGAGGATCACGTAGATCATCTCACCATTGGGGCGCGCAGCTCGGATCGACTGCAACGCCTTGAGCGTGTTGCCCGCTGACTTCTGCTTGCGGACGACACCCCACACCGTGTCGTCGCCGACCGAGTAGCACGCGTGGAACTGTCTGACCCCGTGCAGCTTGTGGTAGTTCGCCGGGACACGCTGGGCCTTGCTCTTCTCCGCCCAGCAACGCCCCCGATCGGGCGGATGTTCAGCGGCCCGAACTCGTCGAACGCGAAGCAATGCTGCGGGAACTTCTCGGTGACTTCCTCGATCCGGTCGAGCTTGGCATCACGCTCGGGGTCGTTGGACTCCTTCCAGGTCTTGGTCCTCTGAAAGGTGATGCCGTGCGTGACGAGGAACTGGCGGAGTCGTTCCCGGCCGATCCTGATCGGCCGGTCCTTGTGCTTCGCTAGGAAGTCGACCAGCTTGCGGATGCTCCAGCGCGTGAAGGGCATGGCGAGCTTCTCGGGTCGAGTCTTGGCCGTCTCGACGATGAAGTCCTCATCGTCAGTCGTTATCCGGCGGGGACGGCCACCCGCCCACTGAGGGTCCAGCGACGGCATCCCCAGTTCGTTGAACCGGTGGATCATCTCTCGGACCCGGTCCTGCGAAGTCTGCACGAGCTTCGCGATCACCGGGACCGTATTCCCGCTCGCAGACGCCTGGATCACCAGGGCCCGACGCCACTTCACAATCGAGTTGTCCGTCCGACCACTCCCGCGGCGAACGATCTTCTGAATCCTTTGACCTTCATCGTGCGACAAGCGGCGCACTCGCAACGGTTCTGACATCCCACGATCAAAACAGATCTGCGCCCCAAGATGGTGGACGCGACCCACCAACGAATGCGGTCACGGCACTAGCTGGGTGGTGCCGGCGGTGTGGGAAGGCGGTAGAGGAAGACCGCCATTTCACCCGAACCGCGTTCCTTGTTGAATCCGGACCCACCGGTGGACCCGCTGTAGGTGAAAGGCCACGACTGAACAAGGGTCATACCGTCACCCGTGCCTCGGCCAAACGTCTTGTCGGCGAAACGAAGTATGTCTTCATCTTGGCCGTCGGTCGGATACCCGTGGTTCACGATCCAGCCGACACGACGGTCAGCCAGGAATTCCCCCGTTGCCCCCGACCTGCGTGCACGATCGAACTCGATCGAGTTCACGACCCCGTCCAGATTGACGACAGACCGGTGGGAAAAGTACCCGACCACTCCCGCATCCCATGATGCAAGCACGGCGTCATCGGGAAGCTCGGAATTGATCCACTCTCCTGCGTTGCGATTGGCAACCTGTATTGCGCGGAGGTTTGGATCTGTGAATGAGCGGGTCTGAAGCACCAGGGCAACCGCTGGTGGAGTGAGAAGAATGGCGATGACGGGCGCGAGAGTCTTGCCGACCGTTCTGTCCGGTGGAGCTTCTGTCACGGCGGATTCGATGAAATCTGCCACGCCGACGATGCCCAGCAGAATCAGGTATAGGACGAGCGGTGCGTAGTACCACAGCCACTGCTGTACCTGGGCGAAGCTGTAGTAGCCGACGATGATGACGCAGAACGAAGCGAACCATCCGGTGCGAGCGGCCAGGTTGCCGGTGCGCTCGAATCTGCTTGGAACCTTTCTGGGGGAGCGTCCGGCACGTCGGAATGCGGCTCTGCCGATTGCCACCGCGATCAGAGCGCATATTGCCAATCCGATGAACATTGATGTGCTTGGATGTGCCCTCTTGACCAGACCGCTGATCTGAACCGCCGTGCCGAATCGGACCTGGTTGAAAATAAGGTAGGCAATGATCGTGACCGCTGCCGGGCCAAATAGCTCAAGAAGTGCTCTCAGGTGGTGTTCTCTCGGGGGTCGTGCCTGCAGCGACCAGATCTCGGCGATACACCACAGACCGAGCATCGCAATGGCAATGACGGCATCGGTGCGCGCCAAGAACGTGAAGGCCAGCAGAGCGCCAGTGCCCAGTCGCCAGCGACCCGACGTGTCGCTGATCCAGTTGCGACCCCTACGCACGCCGATCCACAGCAATGCCGAATACGTGAGAACGGCAATACCGGACTCAAGGCCGTTCACGAAGACCTTGACGATGAAGGGATTGCCCGCCAGTGCAATGAACGCGACGGCCAGGGTTGTGTTTCGAGCAAGCATTGCTTTCTGCCATCGCACGGGTTGTGCGTAGGAGTTGTCGACGGTGTCAGAATCGCAGATACGTGAGCGTGAATCGATGCTGCGAGCGCAGGTGTCGGCGATCAGGGTCATCGCAGCGCCCCAGGCAACGAGTTGGACCATCAGCAGCGTTCGTGCAGCGGCCATTCCGTCGAGACCGACGGCATACACGGGGACACAGAGCATCAACCAGAGCGGGTGGTAGCCATTGGTGGCATTTATCCCATCGAATGTCGACCCTGCGCCGTCGGCCACGTTACGGGCAATGGTGAAGTAGTACCAGGCGTCGTCGAATGTGAGGGCGAACGGTGCGTCACCCCAAGCCAGGATCACGGCGGCCCAGACGAGAACCATTGCTCCAACCGATCCGATGAGGACCCGCCGCGTGTTCATGATGGCCCGAGGTTACCGCTCGGTGTGAGAAGCATCGGGATGCAACGCTTCGGATCTACCTCAACTGAGGGTGCTGACCACGTGGTCGACGCAGTGGGTGAGTGCCTCGATATCCGACGGATCGATTGCAGGGAACAGGGCCACACGAAGTTGGTTGCGACCTAGTTTGCGGTACGACTCGGTATCGACGATCCCGTTGGCGCGCAGCACCTTTGAAATCACGTTCGCGTCGACCCTGTCGTCGATGTCGATGGTCGACACAACATGGCTACGGCGTGCCGGGTCGGTGACGAACGGTGTTGCGTAGTCGGATTTCTCCGCCCACGAATAGATCGTCTCTGCGGACCGATCGCAACGCGATGCTGCCCATTCGAGTCCGCCGTTCGAGTTCACCCACTCGATCTGGGCAACAGCGAGAAACACTGTTGCCAGTGCAGGGGTGTTGTAGGTCTGGTCCTTGCGGCTGTTGTCGACAGCGGTCTTCAGGTCCAGTGAGGCGGGTATCCAGCGTCCCGAGGCTGAAATCTCCTCGATACGTGCCGTGGCAGCCGGGGAGACCGTTGCAAGCCAGAGTCCGCCATCGGATGCGAGACACTTCTGGGGTGCGAAGTAGTACACATCGGTCTCGGCCGGGCTGAAACGTAGGCCGCCGGCCGCCGATGTTGCATCGACGAGAACGAGGGCATTGTCCGGCGCTGTTCCCGTGGGCCTGACGATTGGCATGGACACGCCCGTAGAGGTCTCGTTGTGCGTGAGCGCATAGACGTCTACGTCGGGGTTGGGAATGCTGGTGGGATGGGTTCCCGGTTCCGAAGTGATCACCTCGGGGTCGCCCAGGTGCGGAGCCTGCGCTGATGCCTTGGCGAACTTGGAAGAGAACTCACCGAAGCTCAGGTGCTGGCTGCGGTTACGGATCAGCCCGAAGGTCGCCATGTCCCAGAACGCGGTCGTTCCGCCGTTGCCGAGGATCACCTCGTAACCGTCCGGCAGAGCGAACATCTCAGCAATCCCGTCACGCAGTCGCGAGACCATGAACTGTACGTTCGCCTGCCGATGACTCGTCCCCATGTAGTCGGTTCCCGTAGCGGCGAGTGCATCGAGCACCTCGGGCCGCACCTTTGACGGGCCACAGCCGAATCGTCCGTCGGTTGGCAACATGGATTTGGGAATGGAGATGTCGGGGATTGTCGCGTTCATTGCATGCCAGTGTGGCGGGTATATGGATGGTGCGGTAAATCCATTAGCGTCAGGACCCGACCCAGAGGTCTGACCGGGAACTACCCATCGAAGGGGCGATATGTCGGCGAATCGAGTATCTCGACGAATCAGTGCGATTGCTGAATCCGCGACCCTCGCGGTCGATGCCAAGGCCAAGGCGTTGAAAGCCGCTGGCGAACCCGTGATCAGCTTCGGGGCGGGTGAACCTGATTTTCCGACCGTCTCTTCAATTGCAAATGAGGCGGCTCGGGCATGCAGCGAACCTCGCAATCACCGGTATACCCCTGCGGCAGGCCTACCCGAATTGCGTCAGGCGATTGCTGACAAGACGAAGAGGGACTCTGGCTACGAGGTCGACCCTAACCAGGTGATCGTTACCAATGGTGGGAAGCACGCGGTGTACAACACCCTCCAAACCCTCCTCGACGATGGTGACGAGTGCATCCTTCCAGCGCCCTACTGGACTACATACCCTGAGGCGATCCGTCTGGCAGGCGGCGTGCCCGTGGAGATCGCCACGGACGAAGCGGCGGGTTTCCGGGTCACCGTCGATCAACTCGAAGCAGCGCGCACTCCTGCCACGAAGGCGCTCATTTTCGTCTCCCCGTCCAATCCGACCGGGGCCGTCTATCCACCCGACGAGGTCAAGGCAATCGGGGAGTGGGCGGTCGAGCACGGCGTCTGGGTCATCACCGATGAGATTTACGAACACCTTCTCTACGGAGGCGCAGTGTTCTCTTCTATGCCCGCTCTTGTTCCCGAACTCGCCGATACCTGTGTGGTCGTCAACGGTGTGGCCAAGTCCTACGCCATGACCGGTTGGCGCATCGGCTGGATCATTGCACCGCCCGATGTGGCCAAGGCGGCCATCAACCTGCAGTCTCACCAGACCTCGAACGTCGCGAACGTGTCACAGCGTGCGACCATCGAGGCCCTCACTGGAGATCAGGCTGTGATCAAGATGATGCTGGAGGTGTTCACAAGGCGCGCCGAGGTGATGCACCGTATGCTCACCGAGATTCCCGGTGTCACCTGCATGGAGCCCCAGGGTGCTTTCTACTGCTTCCCGTCGTTTGCCGGAGTTCTGGGGCGTGAGATTGCCGGGCGTACCCCGACCAGCACCCTTGAGTTGGCCGAGGTTCTGCTAGAAGAGGCCAAGGTCGCAATCGTTCCGGGTGAGGCGTTTGGGGCGCCCGGTTACGCCCGTTTGTCGTTTGCCTTGGGCGACGCCGATTTGGCTGAAGGTGTGGGTCGCATCGGTGAGTTGCTCTCGGCCGGATAGCTCGACTTCGTGAACCACGTCGACGGCCGTGCGGTTGCGCCGTACGGATCGTGGGCATCACCGCTCACCGCGGCAAGAGTCGTCGAAGCGGCGGTGTCGATCAGCGAGGTCGCTGGCGCCGACGACGATGTCTGGTGGGCCGAGTTGCGGCCTTCCGAGCAGGGTCGGGTCATGGTGGTGTGCCATTCACCGGGTGGCGCCAGAAACGACGTTCTTCCCGAAGGGTTCTCGGCGCGCACTCGGGTACACGAGTACGGCGGTGCAGCGTGGTGGCTGGGAGGCGCCACCCTGTTCTTTTCTAACTGGACCGATCAGCGCGTCTACCGCCTCGACCCCGATGGCGTACCGGTGGCGCTTACGCCTGAGCCAGAGGTTCGCCATGGTTTGCGATATGCCGATGGCACGCTGACCGCAGACGGCAGGTGGGTGATCTGTGTCCGTGAGAGCCACGGGGGAGTGAGTGAAGATTCTACCGGAGGTTCTACCGATAGAGAACCTTTGAATGAACTGGTCGCATTTGATTCTCACGACGGCGGTGAGCAGTTGATTCTGGTTTCCGGGCCCGACTTCGTCTCAAACCCCCGCGTGAGTCCGGATGGGAGCCGACTCTGCTGGTTGGCGTGGAACCATCCGGCAATGCCGTGGGACTCGACCGAGTTGTGGGTCGGCGACCTCGATGGCTCCGCTGATTCGATTGTGCTCACGAACCCTCGTCTTGTTGCCGGTGGGCCCGACGAATCCGTGTTCCAACCCCAATGGGGTGCCGACGGATCCCTCCTGTTTGTCTCGGATATTTCAGATTGGTGGAACCTCTACCGCTTCGATGCGACAGGGCTGAGTGGTGGATCCACGACCCGTGATGCAACGCATCTGGCTCCTCTCGATGGCGAGGTAGGGCTTCCTCAGTGGGTGTTCGGTCAGCGCCGTTACGCCGAGTTGGCTGATGGCCGGATCCTCTACGCGTTTGCCCGAGATGGAATGGACCACCTCGGGGTTGTTTCGTCGGATGGAACGGTGCTGGCCGAAATCGACAGCTCTGTCAGTTCGGTGAGTTCCCTGGCGTCATTTGGGAGTGGTGCAGCCCTCGTGGCGGCAACGCCGTCGAGCGAGACGGCGGTTGTGGTGCTCGATGTTGCTCCTTTTGATGATGTTGAGGTTGAACCCAATGAGGTTGAACCCAATGAGGTTGAACCCAATGACGATGGGCCTGGTATCGCCAGTCTCGAAGTCGAGACGGATGTCATGCGTGCACCTCGCGATATCGGGCTTGGCAGTGACTGGATCTCGCCTCCACGGCCGATCACATATGAGACCACCGGTGGCCGTGTGGCCCACGCCCTTTTCTATGCGCCCACGAATCCGAATTTCGTCGGTCCCGCAGGGGAGCGGCCACCGCTGATAGTGCTCAGCCACGGAGGCCCGACCTCGGCCGCCCGCCCGATGCTGAATTTGGCTGTGCAGTACTGGACGTCCAGGGGAATCGGTGTGGTCGACGTCAACTATGGCGGCAGCACCGGATACGGACGTGTCTACCGACGCCGACTCGATGGCGAGTGGGGGATTGTCGACGTCGATGACTGCGTCGCCGCGGCCCTGTACCTGGTCGAAGCAGGGGAGGCTGATCCGGAGCGGTTGGCGATAAAGGGTGGCAGTGCTGGCGGGTTCACCACTCTGTCGGCACTCACGTTCCGCGATGTCTTCTCGGCGGGATCGAGTCTCTACGGTGTGGCGGACCTTGAAGCCCTCGCCCGTGATACCCACAAGTTCGAGTCGCGATATCTCGACACGTTGATCGGTCCTTTTCCAGAGGCGCGCTCTGTGTATCTCGACCGTTCACCGATCAACCACACCGAGGGTCTCGACTGTCCTCTGATCGTGTTTCAAGGGTTGGAGGACGAGATCGTGCCGCCCAATCAGTCCGAGGCCATGGTTGCCGCGCTCAGGGCCAAAGGGATACCTCACGCCTACATGGTGTTCGAGGGTGAGCAGCACGGATTCCGTGTAGCCGCAAATATCGAGCGCGTGCTCGAAGCAGAGCTGTATTTTCTCTCCCGGGTGTTCGGCTTCGATCTCGTAGATTCGGTCGAGCCTGTGCACATCGAAAACATCTGAGGGCTTCCGCCCCGACGGTGGGAACGAGGATCACGGTATGACGTTCGAAGACGACATGCGGGTTGTGGCCAGGTTCGATTCGCAGGACGAGGCCGCCGCGGCCGCGAAGCTGCTTACGCGCCACGGGATAGGTTCACTCGTCGAAACGGGACATGTGTCTGAATCGACCTCAGGCCCGGCTCCCGGTCCGGTTGAACAGGACAGAGACGAGACAGGTCCTGTCGGCGGTGAGGCGAGTTACTCGGTGCTCGTCGTCCTCGATGACTTGGCTCGTGCGTGTGAGACGCTTGGTGTCGAGCCTCCCGAAGGCCTCGACGAGGAGTTGGCGCAGAGGCGACGTCGTCGCTTTCCCGACTGGGTTTACGTGGTGGCGATCTTCGTGGTTGCGTTGATCACCCTGCCGCTGGTTGCCTACTTCGTGGCGTTCAAGGCGAGCGGCGGCTGAGGTTGTCGGGGCATCGCCTCTGGCCCACATGTCTCTTCTGGCCAGCGGGGTCCCATAGCGGTCAGGATTGAACCATGGCACGAATCCTGGTGACCGAGAAGATTGCAGAGAGTGGCCTCGATGAGTTGCGGGAGGCTGGTCACGATGTGGATGTCGTCCTCGGGCCAACCCCCGAGGAGCTTCTGGAGCTCATCAAGGGTGCCAACGCCCTGATCATCCGGTCGGCCACGACCGTGACGCCTGAGGTGTTGGCGGCTGCTGATGAACTGGTAGTGGTGGGCCGTGCCGGGATCGGCCTTGACAACGTGGATGTCGCGGCTGCAACCGCACGTGGCGTCATGGTTGTCAATGCTCCTCAGTCGAACACCCTCTCGGCCGCCGAACACACGATGGCGCTGTTGTTGGCTCAGGCGCGCAACATTCCGCAGGCCCACGTTGCCCTCACCCAGGGACGCTGGGAACGGTCCCGCTGGACAGGAGTGGAGCTATACGACAAGACCCTGGGTGTCGTGGGTCTGGGTCGCATAGGAAAACTCGTGGCTCAGCGCGCTCTGGCATTCGGGATGAAGATTCTGGCCTACGACCCGTATGTATCACCCGAGCGAGCACGGCAGTTGAACGTCGAGTTGGCCGAACTCGACGACTTGCTGGCACAGTCCGACTTCGTAACCCTTCACGTCGCCAAGACGCCCGAGACCATGGGTCTCATCGGCACCGAGCGTCTCGCCAAGGTCAAGCCCGGGATCCGGATCATCAATGTGGCACGAGGGGGAATCGTCGACGAGGCCGCCCTGGCCGAGGCCATCGCATCCGGTCGTGTAGCGGGGGCCGCGCTTGATGTATTCGCCGCAGAACCCACTACCGAGTCGCCGCTTTTCGGACTCGACGAGGTGGTTGTCACCCCGCACCTCGGTGCCAGCACGCATGAGGCACAGGACAAGGCGGGTGCAACGATTGCCGAACAGGTGGGTCTGGCGCTCGCGGGAGAGTTCGTTCCCTTTGCGGTGAACGTGAGCGCGGCAGAAGCCTCTGAGACCGTGCGGCCGTTCTTGGCGGTGGCCGAGAACCTGGGTGAACTGATCGCATGTCTCAGCGGTGCCACTGACGCCGTGGAGATCAGCTACCAGGGTCAGATCGGTGGTTACGACACCCGGATCCTGACCTTGGCGTTGCTCAAGGGTTTTTTCAAGCACATCGTCGACGAGCCGGTGTCGTACGTGAATGCCCCCCAACTTGCCGAAGAACGTGGGATCGACGTGCGAGAGACGGCCACCTCGACGGCCCAGGACTATGTGAATTTGATCACAGTGCGGACCCCGCAGCATTCGCTGGCGGGAACTCTCGTCGGCTTACGGGCCCAGCCCCGGATCGTGATGATCGACGATCACACCGTTGATGTCCCGCCAGCCCCGCACATGCTGATCGTCCGAAACGACGATCGTCCCGGAATGATTGGTCTGGTTGGTTCCTCCCTCGGTCGGGCCGGGGTCAACATTGCGGACATGGATGTGGGTCAGTCTGCCGAGGGTGTTTCGGCACTGATGATCATCTCGACCGCCGAGGCCGTGCCGCCTGAACTCCAAGATGAGATTCGTTCAGCCGATGGAATTGTCTCGGTGGATGCAATTGATCTGGTCTGACTCAGATCGTTTCTGAAATTCGACTGTGTCAGGCCGGGTCGTATTCCTCGCCGAGTGCGGGCCATGGGTCTGTTGATGAGGGGTCCTCGACCGGGGGAGCAAGGAGGCGGTTGATGATCACGACGACTCCGATCACGGCACCCGCCACGATTCCCACCTTCAACCCGATACGACAGCACTTCTTGAGATGGCCGCACTTCGTCGCATGGCAGCATCGTGACTTCATCGGAACCTCGTTTCCTTCAAGAGAGCACTTCTCGAAGCCGATTGAACATCCGACCTCGATTGAACATCCGACGTCGATCGAACATCCGACCTCGATTGAACATTCGAAGGGTCGGATCCTCCGAAGTTGTTGGAACATCGAGCATCGATCGGTACGGTACTTCGAAACGGCTTGACTCGACGGCAAGAAGCTGGAACTCTGGAAAGAGCCATGAACACAGCAATGCAGAACACGCAGAACTACGCATCAGAGCTTCTTCTTACTTAGGGCGAGTGCCCCACATAGGCGCTCGCCTAACCTCCCGTGCCCACAGGGTCGGGGGGTTTTTGGTTTTTCGACACACGTGCGAATTGAAGATTTGAAATACCGATACACAAGAAAGGCAGCACACGATGACTGATGACAAGAGGGTCACGATTTTCGACACCACTCTGCGCGATGGAGAGCAGTCGCCGGGGATTGCTCTCGACCAGGGCGAGAAACTCGAGATCGCTGAACAACTCGCCCGTCTCGGCGTCGACGTCATCGAGGCTGGCTTTCCCGTTGCGAGTCAAGGCGACTTCGATTCGGTCCAGGCCATTGCCCGCGCCGTCAAAGGATCTGTCATCTGTGGCCTGTCGAGGGCGGTGCCCGGCGATGTGGACCGGTGCTGGGAGGCGATCAAGGACGCCGAGCGTGCTCGGATTCATGTCTTTATTGCCACCAGCGAGATCCACATGGCCAACAAGCTCAAGATGACACCGGACGAGGTGAAGGCCGCGGCTGCGGCCGCCGTGGGTCGCGCCAAGAGCTACACCGACGATGTCGAGTTCTCGCCCGAGGATGCCTCTAGGTCGGACTTCGACTTCATGTGCGAGGTTCTCCAAGCGGCCGTGGACGCCGGTGCCACCACGCTGAACATTCCCGACACCGTCGGCTTTGCTACCCCCGCTGAATATGCGCAGCGACTGGCAACCGTGCGTGAGCGGGTGAGTGGTGACTACGTGATCTCCACCCATTGCCACGACGACCTCGGTCTGGCGGTGGCCAATTCACTGGCCGCTGTACATGCGGGGGCGCGTCAGGTGGAGTGCACCGTCAACGGGATCGGGGAGCGTGCAGGCAACGCTGCCATGGAGGAGGTGGTGATGGCTCTGCGAACCAGGGCCGACTTCTTCGGTGGGCTCGACACCGGAATTCGTGCTGAGGAACTGGCCCGGGCGAGTCGCCTGGTCAGCCGCCTGACCGGATATCCAGTGCAGTACAACAAGGCCGTCGTTGGCAGAAATGCCTTTGCACACGAGTCGGGGATTCATCAGCACGGCGTGCTGGCCGAGCGCACCACCTACGAGATCATGGATCCCGCTTCGGTGGGTCAGGGCGAGAGCCACATCGTGCTGGGCAAGCACTCGGGTCGCCACGCCTTCGTCGACACGCTGTCGAAAATGGGATACGACCTCGACGACGAGGCGCTGGATAATGCATTCCGGCGTTTCAAGGAACTGGCCGACCGCAAGGTGCAACTGACCGAGGAAGACCTGGAAGCACTGGTTGCGGAGGAGGTGGGCGACACCGTCCGATACCGGTATCAGTTGGTCTCGATTGCATGTCACGGTGGCAGTAACGACCAACCCACGGCGACCATCGTGCTCGACCACGAGGGTGAGAAACTCGAGGCAACCGCCGAGGGTGACGGACTGGTCGAGGCCGCCTGTACGGCTATCAAGATGGCCACCGGAATCGAGGGACGTCTCACCGATTACTCGGTCACTTCGGTCACCGGGGGCGTCGACGCGCTGGCTGACGTGGCACTGCGGTTCGAGGTGGATGGTGCGAGGATGCCGGGTCGTGGATTGGCCACAGACGTGGTCGAGGCGTCGGCAAGGGCGTTTCTGAATGCCATCAACCGTGTTACCCGAGTTCGCGACAGCGGCCCGGCCATCACTCCGTCGGAGAGGCCGGGCTCGCTGGGCGACGTCTGATCACCGGCGACGTCTGACTGCCGGTTGTGTCTGATTATCGGTTGTCCCTGACCGTCAACTGAACGGGAGCCAGGATCGCTGGGCGAGGTTGGCCATTTCGCTTGTTGCGATTCCGGCTCCCGATACGGTCATGATCGCATTGTCCACGACCAATGCCCTCTGGATCTCACTGCTCATGCTCCCGTAGTCGTAGTCGTAGTCGTAGTCGTAGTCGTACGGGTCGCTGGTGCCTGTACGGGGGTGTTCGATCCGGCCACGTTCGGCAATTCCGCCGTCGGTAATGGTCACGCCCACCGCTCCCATGAATGAGGTGTACGGCCCCATCTCGTCGATGCTTGCATTTCCGTAGGTGGCGAGCGGGATGACCAGGAGGTTCTCCGACGGCCACCAGAGGAAGGCGTGATGGTTCGATTCGGCCTCTGAATTACCCCCGGGAACCGTGTACTTCTGAACTTGTGCTGGAGTCGCCGGGTTGCTCACGTCGAACAGGGAGATCTGCAAGCCGGTTGTCCGTCCCTGGTCGGTGGCGTCTTGGCCGATTCCCACCAACCGCCCATTGCCCACCGGATGCAAGTACGACGAGTAGCCGGGAATCTTCAACTCGCCCACCACCTTGGGGACTGCAGGGTTCGAGACGTCGACGGTGTAGAGCGGATCGGTCTGCCGGAAGGTCACGACGTAACCAACCGTGCCAATAAATCGCACCGACTTGATCTGCTCGCCGCGGCCGAGGTCACCAACCTGACCGATTTGGCTCAGCTCGGATCCGTTTCGCTGGAATGTGGTCACGAAGCTCTCACTCGATGGCATAGCTGACGGCCCGACCACGGCTGACTCTCTGCTAGCGACCATTGGCTGGTCATCCCAGTCGGTGGTTGCCACCCGCAGTACGTCGTTCAATTCGGACATGGCGAACTGGTTGATCAGGTAGCCACGCACGACGCCGGAAGCCAGGTAGCGAGCTGATCCCTGATCCGTCAGGTCGAACTCGTGAATCGCCGTGTCGGATGTGGATCCATCGGAGGTGACGGTGGTGGTGGCCACGTAGAGGTTGCGGGACGACGCGTACACATTCTGGCCGTCCGATTGGATGCTCGTGGTCCGGGATGGATCAACCACGGCATCTCCCCGGAGGTTCAAGGTGGACACCGAGAGCATTCCGAACCCGGCGAAGTCGGCCGTATGGGAGACGGATCCGCATTCGACCAGACGCTTGGCCCCATCGTCTGAACCGGGACCTGCGGTTACCTGATAGGTGGGCAACCAGTCGTCGGCAGTAGTTGCTTCGATAATTGCTCTGTTGGTGGAGGTGGCTCGGCTCTCGCCACCGGAACTCGATGGGTACACGAACCCCGGATCGTCGGGCGTCGAGGAGGTGACGATCCGGACGACTCCGTCGATCATGCGCGCGTCTAGAAGGCTGCCCTCCACAACGGTTGATGCAACGAGCTCTGGTGCTGCCGGGTCGGAGAAATCGAGTGCGGAAACCACGGTGGTGTTGACGTAGGCCCGGCCGTTCAGGGGCGGCGGTGCAGGGATGACAGTGGTGGTCGTCGGCGCCTCAGTGGTCGTCGTTGTGGGTTCTGTTGTTGGTGGAGTAGCCACGGTCGTCGTGGTGGATTGGGTCGAGGTCGTGGTTGACGAACCACCGGGGACTGTTGTCTGCGGTGCTGGAGGCGCCGGCTCGGCGACATCGGTGTCGCCGGTCCCATCGGATGGAGAACTGGATTGCCCGGTCACTGTTCCGGGTGGGGTGATGAAGCGCTCACCAGATTCTGCGGCGCCGACGGTCGGGCCGGCTGGCGCCATGGTTGAAACCGTGGATGAGAGCACCAGGACTCTGGAACCGTCGAGCAACAGTTGGTGGGTTGACGCCTCGGGCAGATTCATGACCGTTCGGGTCGTTGGTGTGCCGGTCGAGATGTCAACCACGTGAAGCTGGTTGCCCATGGTCACGTACATGTTCTGTCCATCGGTCTTGACGATGTCGGGCTCGTCGACCCCTTCTTCCTGCACGTTGGTTGTCGAGAAGTCGACCCCCGCGACGCTCTTGGATTCATCGGATCCCGTAGCGTTGCCAGCGCCGTCTTCTGCTGGGGCAGCGCCAACCCCGCCCGGGCTGGCCGTAGTGATTGGTGCACCGGATTCACGTGCGGCCATCGTGTCGCTTGCGAGGTAACCGTCACCTTCGAAACCGTATGGGCCCACTCGATCGAGTGCCTCGGTCTTGATGCTGTCTACGAATGCGTCACAACTGTCGTACGCCACCAATGCGGCCCGGAGTTGCGAACCGACGATGGTTGTCGTGGTAGAGCTCTGTCCGCCACCGGATGTGCAGGCTGACGTGAGCGCCAGCGTGCTCAATGCAACAACGAGTTTTCGCATCCGAGTCTCCTTCGTTGCCGCCATCGTGTCGGCGGATGCACCTATGACGTCCGACACGCTCGTCTGGTTCCAACCGGGATGAGAATTATCAGTGGGGCCATTGAATTTCAATGACAACACCCCTGCCGGTGAGACCGGCAGGGGTGTTGTCTACATCATGATGTAGCCCCGAGGAGTGCCCGGGGTCGTCGTCAGCCCGCGAATCGAGGCGTGATGGTTGCTGCCATAGCTCGAGGTGCCAAGGTGGTCGACGTTGTGGTCGACGTTGTTGTCGTGGATGGT
>CAYQFM010000041.1:0-10766 GCA_964416735.1 uncultured Iamiaceae bacterium
CTGAAAGCGTCACCTCGCCGATGAAATGGGTTGACCCTTCGGTCTGGACAGGTATGACGTGGGCACCCGCGTCGACCAGGCGGCGGCAGACTTCGACGGCCTTGTAAGCCGCTATACCCCCGGTTACGCCGAGAATGATCCTTCGCCCGGCGAGCACGAGACGAGTCGAACCCGACTACCTAGACGTCCGCCGACTCTTCAGATGCCGCCGAACTCTCACCCGGTTCCAGATCATCATCGGTCGTTGCCGGGACACCCACGATCTTGTCAATCGCAATCTCCTCGAAAGCAATCGACAGCGGCTTACGAGCCGTCGATGTGACCTGGGGCGGAACGTCCGAACCTCCTCGGTCACCGAGGTGGTTGAAGTATGAATTGATCTCGCGCGCACGAAGTGAAGCCAGGGTGACAAGCATGAACTTGGAGTCGACCTTGGACATCAGCTCTTCGATACGCGGAGTCATCATTGAATCGTCGATCAGCGCCATAACAATCAACGAGTCTATCAGCGCTCACGGGCACCTTCGATAATGGACCGCAGTTCTTCAACCGCGACATCCAGATCGTCGTTCACCACCTCGATCGCTCCAAGGTCGCGAGCGACCATCAACTCCTCGTCCGCCTTGGCCAGACGCCTACGGACCTGATCCTCGGGATCGCCACGCCCACGCAAGCGCTGTTCCTGCACCTGGCGGGACGGTGCCACCAGCAGAATTGCCAGCGCGTCCGGATGGCGGGCCAGTACCTGCCTGGCGCCCTGCACATCGATCTCCAGGAGAACGTCGAGGCCATGCGGAGCCTCGGGGACTGGAGTTCCGTAGAGGTTCCCCAGGAACTCGGCGTACTCCAAGAAGCCTTCCTCGGCGATCTTGTCTTCGAACGCCGGACGGTCAACGAAGACATACGCATCGGGCGACTCGCCTTGCCGCGGCGCCCGGGTTGTCCAAGACCTCGACAGCCAGAGCTTGGGGTCCCTCTCGAGCAGACGCGTCACGACCGTGCCCTTCCCAACACCGCCCGGACCCGAGACAACGACTATCACAAATCAGCTCGGGAAGGCTTCCAGCAGCGCCGCCCGCTGATTCTCACCCAGGCCACGAATGCGCCTGGTGTTACTGATGCCCACCTCTTCCATGGTGCGACGAGCCTTGACCTTGCCCACTCCCGGGAGGGCCTCCAGGACCATCAGCACCTTGGTCTTGGCGATGATCTCATCGGTTTCCGCCCGCTCCAGAAGTGCGGCCAGGCCAAGCGCGCCTGACTTGAGTTGTTCTTTCAGCTCGGCGCGATACCGACGAGCTTCCGCGGCCTTCTCCAGTGCCGCCCTACGCTGCTCTTGCGACAGCGGGGGTGGAAGCGTCATGCGCGCACCCTATCGCGCGAGTTCCAAACTGAGCGCCTCAGCCGCCGCCGGAGGATCCTGCGCTTGTGTGACCGCTCGGCCGATCACGAGCAGATCCGCACCGCGGTCGATGGCCTCACCGGGAGTGGCCGGACGGGCCTGATCGTGAGTGGGCGTTCCGGCGGGTCGGATACCGGGAACGACCTTTGTCAACCTTGGGGCAACCTGACGCACCGTCTCCAAGTCCGCTGCGGCACATACGATCCCGCCGCATCCCGTTTCCACCGCCAGAGAGATCCGGTGCGGGACGATGTGTGGTGGAGCCGTGTTGTCGCTGGTGAGAACGGTGACCGCCAGCGCCATTGGGGCCTCCACCCCCGCCGCAGCGGCTCCGTCTCGGAGGCCCTCTACACCAGCCAGCAGCATCGGCGTGTCGCCTCGGGCGTGCAATGTCACATAGCTGGCGCCAAGCGCACCGATTACCCGGGCCGCCCGACGCACCGTGGTGGGAATGTCAAGCAGCTTGAGATCGACGAACACGTCGTAACCCATCTCGACGAGGCTCGTCACGGCTTCCGGGCCGGCAGCGCTGTAGAGCTCGAGTCCTACCTTGGCCACACCGAACCAAGGGCCGACCGACCTGGCAAGACGCAGGGCGGCAATCAGATCGTCGGTGTCAAGTGCAATCGCCAGTTTCGATCGGATCTCGTCGCTATTTCCCATGTGCGTCTCCGATCAACTCGCTGACACGGCGCACCCCGTGTGACTCACACCATCTTTCCAGTTCTTCCAACACGATGGCCGGTGAACGTGGATTGGCAAATGTGGCAGTGCCCACCTGTATAGCGCTTGCCCCCGCCAGCATGAGTTCCACCGCATCCACGCCCTTGGCGACGCCCCCCACGCCGACAATCGGGAGGTGCGGTAGCGCAGCATGCACATCATGAACGGCCCTGACCGCCACGGGGTGGATGGCAGGTCCCGACAACCCACCTCCCCCACCGCCCAACAAGGGACGTCGGGTCTCGGTGTCAATCACCATCCCCATCACGGTGTTGACGAGTGTCACGGCATCGGCACCTGCGTCAGCAGCCGCAGCTGCAATGGACACAAGGTTGGTGACGTTCGGGCTCAGCTTGGCCCAAACCGGTCTGTTCGCCAACGCTGCCACAGCCACCGCCACAACTTCGGCGGTGGCTTCAGGCGAATGAGCAAACATCCGGGAGCGATCATGGTGGTTCGGGCACGAAACGTTCACCTCGACTGCAATCACTTCGGGGGATGAATCGGCCAGCATCTGAGCAGCACGTCGGTAATCGTCAACGGTCTTCCCCCAAATACTAACCACCACCCGCGCTCCTGTTGCGGCAAGCGCCGGGAGCTCGTCATCCAGCCACGCTTGCACACCGGGCCCTTGCAGCCCAACGGAGTTGATCATTCCGGCGGGCGTCTCGGTCAGACGTGGTGGCGGGTTTCCGGGCCAAGGATCGGCCGCGAGCGACTTCATCACCACCGCACCCAGCGATGCCAGATCCATATAGGCACCGAGTTCACGTCCGTGACCGGCCGTCCCCGAAGCGGTCATCACGGGGTTGGCCAGCTCTACCGGGCCTACGTGGGTGGTCAGGTCAACTGCCACGCTCAGCGCCACCGTGATATTCCTGAAGGGTACGGACCCGGATGTCATGTTCACGGCGATCCTTCATGCCGTTCGCCGCCGCAAGCGTTGCCGCGGCAGTGGTCAGCAGGGCTACGCCGTTGGTGCCTGCGGCGCTACGGATGTATGCACCATCTGCCCGTGGACCACCCCCTCGCGGGCTGTTGACCACCATGTCGATGCGACCGCCGGAGATGAGTTCAACAGCGTCCACGCCGGGCTCTCCCAACTTGGCCACGACGGAGCCAACCGGTACGCCATGGTCTTCGAGGTAGGCAGCGGTTCCCGATGTGGCGACAATCGAGAGTCCCAGGTCGGCCAACTGCTGTGCGGCTTTCACCACGTGCGCCTTGTCCCTGTCAGCCAACGACATGAACACGGTGCCCGTCTCAGGAAGGCGGGTCCCCGCAGCAAGCTGCGCCTTTGCAAACGCCAAGCCGGCGGTCCGGTCAATGCCCATGACCTCTCCGGTGGAGCGCATCTCCGGACCCAGGATCGCGTCCGCTTTCGGAAATCGTGAGAATGGCAGCACGGCTTCTTTGACGGCAACGTGGCCACCTTCGACAGGCGGGCAGAGCAATCCGCTCTCACGCAGTTCCGCAAGAGTTGCCCCCATCATCACCCTGGCGGCGACCTTGGCCACCGGAACCCCCGTGGCCTTGGCAACAAACGGAACCGTCCGTGAAGCCCTGGGGTTCGCTTCGATCACGAACACCTGGCCCGCCTTGACGGCGTACTGGACATTGATCGGACCCTTGACTTCGAGTTCCTCCGCGATGCGCTTCGTGTAATCGGTCAGCACCGAAATGGTCTCAGCCGACAGCGACTGCGGCGGAAGTACGCAAGCGCTGTCTCCCGAATGCACACCCGCCTCCTCGACGTGTTCCATGATGCCGCCGACCATGAAACCGCCGGTGGCGTCACGGATGGCATCCACATCGACTTCGGTGGCGTCTTCGAGAAACCGATCCACCAGCACCGGCCGCTCAGCAGAGAGACCGCCCTCCCGGCCAAGGCTGCCGAAACCCGCCAGCTGTGCCATGGCGGTAGCCAGACCCTCGTCGTCGTAGACAATTTCCATTGCACGCCCACCGAGTACATACGACGGGCGAACCAGCACCGGATACCCAATTCGCTCAACGATGCGCAGAGCTCCGGCGAGGTCGGTCGCTGTTCCACCCGCAGGCTGGGGAATCTCCAAGCGGGCACACAATGCGTTCCAGTGCTCGCGATCTTCAGCCAAGTCAATCGAGGCGGGGCTGGTACCGCTTATCAGCTCAGCCGGAAGTCGGTCCGCCAACTTCAGCGGAGTCTGACCACCGAGGTTGACGATAATGCCATCGGGCTGTTCGGCGTCGATGATGTTCATCACGTCTTCGAATGTGAGTGGTTCGAAATAGAGGCGGTCGCTCGTCTCGTAATCCGTCGACACAGTCTCGGGGTTGCAGTTGACCATCACCGTCTCGAACCCGGCCTCGTGCAGGGTGAAGCTGGCGTGCACACAGCAGTAGTCGAACTCGATCCCCTGGCCGATCCGGTTCGGGCCCGATCCCAAGATGACCACCTTGGGGCGATCACTACGGACCACGTCGTCGTCATCGCCGTAGGTCGAGTAGAGGTAGGGCACATCCGAAGCGAACTCGCCAGCACAGGTGTCGACCATCTTGAACACGGGAGCGACACCAACATCCAGACGAGCTTCGCGGACCTCTACCTCATCGACGCCCCAGAGATACGCAAGCTGTGCATCACCGAAGCCGAGCCGCTTGGCTCGTCGCCAGTTCGCCTTCGTCATCCCGTCGAGGCCGCACTTGGCCATCTCCTCGCGTTCTTCGGTGATCATCAGCAACTGGTCCAAGAACCAGGGGTCGACCATGGTCGCTTCGTAGATCCGCTCCACCGAAATGCCCCGTCGCAACGCTGCTTCGAGTTGGAAGGTCCGGTCTGGCGTAGGGATCACGCAAGCTGCCAACAGTTCGTCATCGGACAACTCGTCGTAGGCAGCTTCTGCGGGGTCACAGTTGAGCCCCAAGCGTCCCTGCTCCAGTGACCGAAACCCCTTCTGGAGACATTCCGTGAAGTTGCGCCCAATGGACATCACCTCACCCACCGACTGCATCTGCGTTCCCAGCACGTCGGGCGTGCCCGGGAACTTCTCGAACGCCCAGCGCGGGATCTTGGCAACCACGTAGTCGATGGTGGGCTCGAAGCTGGACGGCGTAGTGCCCGTCATGTCGTTCGGGATCTCATCAAGCGTGTAACCGATGGCCAACCTCGTGGCGACCTTCGCAATGGGGAAACCCGTTGCCTTCGAGGCCAGAGCCGAGGACCGGCTGACCCGTGGGTTCAACTCGATGATCACCATCTCGCCGTCCACCGGATTCTGGGCGAACTGGACGTTGGATCCTCCGGTCTCAACTCCGACTCGCCGCATACACGCCATCGCCGCGTCACGCATCACGGCGTACTCGGCATTGGAAGCGGTCTGAGCCGGCGCGACCGTGATGGAGTCGCCCGTGTGGACTCCCATCGGGTCCATGTTCTCGATCGAGCATACGACGATGCAGTTGTCCGCCTTGTCACGGATGAGTTCGATCTCGAACTCCTTCCATCCGGCAATGGACTTCTCGATGAGGATCTCACCGATGGGGCTGGCCTCCATGCCGCGAGTGGCGATCTCAGTGAAGTCCTCGGGCGTAGATGCAATACCTGTTCCACGACCGCCCAAGATGAATGCGGGCCTCACGATGACCGGCAGTCCGATTTCTCCGACGACCTTCTGAGCCTCGTCGATGTTGTGAGCAACACCCGATGCCGGTGTTGCCAGCCCGATCTCGGCCATCGCCAGCTTGAACTTCTCACGATCCTCTGCGGTCGCGATCGCGTCTGCACTCGCTCCGATCATCTCCACGCCGAACTGGTCCAGCACTCCGGCCTCTGCCAACTCTGTTGCGAGGTTCAGGGCGGTCTGACCACCAAGGGTCGGTAGCAGCGCATCGGGGCGTTCGCGCTCGATGATCCTTGTGAGCGTTTCGAGATCGAGCGGCTCGATATATGTGGCATCGGCGAACCCGGGATCGGTCATGATCGTGGCAGGGTTCGAGTTGGCCAGCACCACCTCGTATCCCTCCTCACGCAGGACGCGACATGCCTGGGTACCCGAGTAGTCGAACTCGCAAGCCTGACCGATGATGATCGGCCCTGATCCGATCACCATCACCTTGGAGATATCTGTTCGTTTGGGCATCAGCTCACCTTCTTCGCGTTCTTCGACATCGCTTCGACAAACTGGGATATGAAGTTCTCGCCGTCCCGGAGACTCGGTCCCGCCTCCGGGTGATACTGCAGGCCGAAGGCCATCTCACCCGAGCTGCGGATGCCCTCGACGACACCGTCGTTCAAGTCAACGTGGGTCACCTCGGCAATGCCCGCCAGTGATTCCGAATCGAGTGCATGACTGTGGTGATGCGCCGTGATTTCGACTCCGCCGGTGTCGGCGACCCGAACAGGATGGTTACCCCCGTGATGGCCGAATGGCAGCTTGATGGTCTTGGCCCCCAGGGCGAGGCCTACCAGCTGATGACCCAGACCGACACCGAGCACGGGCACAGTGCCGAGCAGCCCACGAATGTTGTCGACCGCCCAGGGAATCGCCATCGGATCACCCGGACCATTGGACATCACAACTCCATCGGGCTCACGCGCCAGCACTTCGGACGCGGGTGTCGAGGCGGGCACCACGTCGACCCGGGCAAATCGAGTGATCCGACTGAGAAGTGAACGCTTGAGACCGAGGTCATAAACCACCACGCTGAGTGGAGCTTTGCCCGCGCCTGTGTAGTCCGCCGAGTACGGCTCAGAGCAGGTCACAGACGTCACGAGATCGGTTCCGTCGGAGCTCGGACTCTCTTTGGCAGCAGTCCGCAAGACTTCCTCGTCGGCGGTTCCGAACGCACCCGTCATGGTTCCGTTGCGACGGATGTGCAGTGCTACACGTCGGGTGTCCACACCGGCGATTCCCGCAATACCGTGACGCACCAGGAACTGGCCCAAGTCCTCGGTGGACCGCCAGCTACTACGGCGTCGCGACATCTCGCCGATCACGATTCCACCGCATGTGGGCCGCGCCGACTCATCATCGAGCGGGGTCGTACCGACATTGCCGACGTGCGTGTAGGTGAATGCCACCAATTTCGACGCGTACGTGGGGTCGGTGATGATCTCCTGATATCCGAGCATCGCCGTGTTGAACACGACCTCACCGACCTGCACGCCATTGTGCGCCTCGGCACCGATCGCTTCACCCTCGAAAACCGTTCCGTCCCCGAGTACCAACTTCGCTTCTTTCACCTTCATCTCGTTGCCTCCTCATCCACTGTCACCGGTTCGCCGTGCAACACCGTGTGTCGCACCCGCCCACGCAACTTGCGCCCCGCAAAGGGCGTGTTGCGACTCCTGCTTGCCATCCGGTTCGCGTCCACCACCCAGTCGCGCTCCGTGTCGATCACACAGAGGTTCGCGGGGCGGCCTTCCGCTAACGGCCCACCATGCACATCTTCGATTCCGGCAATCCGCGCCGGCTGCCAGGACATCAGCGCCAGTACTCGCTGGATCGGCAGATCGAGCACGGTCAACGCAAGACCCAGAGCTGTCTCCAGGCCCAGCATTCCGCAAGGTGCCTCGTCGAACGGCTTCTCTTTCTCCTGCTGGGCATGGGGTGCGTGGTCCGTGGCGATGGCATCGATGGTGCCGTCGGCCAACCCTTCACGTACCGCTTCGACGTCTTGTTGTGTTCGCAACGGCGGATTCACTTTGAACACCGGGTCGTATTCGGCCACCTCGGCGTGGGTCAGGGTGAAGTGGTGCGGCGTCGCCTCCGCAGTTACAGCCAGTCCCTCAGCCTTGGCCGCTCGAACCAGACTCACCGCGCCCGCCGTTGACAGATGTTGGAAATGGATGCGCCCGCCGGTCAACCTGCACAACTCGATGTCACGGGCGACCATAAGGTCTTCGGCAGCCGCCGGAACGCCCGGGATGCCCAGCCGAGACGACCACTCTCCCTCGTGCATGTGACCGCCAACAGAGAGGGATTCGACCTCGCAGTGCTGTGCCAGTGTCACGCCAAGTCCCGTTGAATATTCGAGCGCCCTGCGCATGAGACCGTCGGACTGCACACCGGACCCGTCATCGGTGAACATCCGAACCCCGAGCGCTGCCATCTCAGCCATTGGCGCAAGAGCCTCACCATGTCGCCCGACCGTGATGGCTCCCGCAACCAGGACGTCGCACAGAGCGCTTCTACCCAGTTCCATCACTTCACGCACCGCCCCGGCATCATCGAGCGCCGGTTCAGTGTTGGGCATGGCCATCACCGCCGTGAACCCACCCAGCGCCGCAGCCCTCGAGCCCGACTCCACGGTCTCCGCCTCCTCGCGGCCGGGCTCACGCAAGTGGGTGTGGAGGTCCACCAAACCTGGCGCAACGACACATCCCGTGGCATCCAGAACCATGTGGCCATCGAACGCAAGATTCTCGCCCACCGCGGTAATCAGTCCATCCGACCCCACCAACACATCTGCGACCCTCTCGCCGGTTGCATCAACGATGCGACCACCCCTGATCAGCACCGGAGACATACCGGCTTCAGCCATGTTCAATCCCTTCGAGTTGAGTACCTGAACCAAGCAGCCGAAAGAGCACGGCCATACGAACCGCAACACCGTTTCGCACCTGATCGATAACCGCTGAGTTGGGCAGGTCGGCCACTTCGGCCGCTATTTCCACGCCCCTGTTCATGGGTCCTGGATGCATGATCAGGGTGTCTGAGCCGAGCAACCCAATCCTTTGTCTCGTGAGGCCGTACGTCGCCGTGTACTCCCGCAGTGACGGCACCAGCGCCTCGGTCTGGCGCTCACGCTGCATGCGCAGCAGGTAGACAACATCGACTTTGCCGAGCACCCCATCGAGGTCGTGGCTAACCTCCACCGGCCACCCGGCAAGGCTGGGCGGAAGCAGTGTTGGGGGCGCAACAAGGGTTACCCGTGCGCCAAGCATGGTGAAGGCCAACACGTCCGAGCGCGCCACTCGGCTGTGCTTGACATCGCCCACGATGACAATGTGCAGGCCGTCGAGTGAACCAAGACGCTGTCGGATCGTGTAGCAGTCGAGCAGCGCCTGGGTGGGGTGTTCATGCCAACCGTCGCCTGCGTTCACCACCGCCGCTTCGGTCCAGTTCGTCACCTGGACGGGAACACCGGCCGAGCGATGGCGTACGACAATTGCGTCCACGCCCATGGCGTCGATGGTCTCGACCGTGTCGCGAACGGATTCGCCCTTCTTCACCGAAGAGGTTCCGACACTGAACGACATCGTGTCGGCCGAGAGGCGTTTGGCCGCCGTCTCGAACGAGAGCCTCGTACGTGTCGAATCCTCGAAGAAGAGCGACACCACCGTCTTGCCACGAAGCGCGGGGACCTTCGGAATCGGCCGTTCGCCCACCTCGACGAACGAATCGGTCAACTTCAACAATTCCTCGATACCCGCCGCCCCCAGATCATTTACTGAGAGCAGGTGGCTCACTTGTGCATCTCCCCCAGGTCGACACCGTCGTCGGTCACATCCACGACTTCGTCTCTTCTCGTGGGCAGGTTCTTCCCCACGTAGTCCGGTCTGATCGGGAGTTCCCTGTGTCCGCGATCCACCATGACGGCAAGCTGAACCGCTCGCGCCCTGCCGTAATCTCCCAGGGCTTCCAAGGCGGCGCGGATGGTGCGCCCGGTGAAGAGCACATCGTCGACGAGCACCACCGTACGTCCGGTCACGTCGAAGGGAATGTCGGTGACGGCTTCGGGCAGCACCGGCCGCAGTCCGATGTCATCACGGTAGAAAGCGACATCGAGAGAGCCGACCGGCACCTCGACGGCCTCGATCTGATGGAGCGTCTCCGCAAGTTTGCGTGACAGGAGAATGCCACCGGTCTGAAGCCCGACGATTGCAACGTCGTCCAGACCCTGGTTGCGCTCGACAATCTCGTGGGCCATCCGCCAGATCGCCCGCTGGATGTCCTGCGCCGTCATCACCCGGGTCCGGGCAACAAAAACGCCCCCGTATGGGGGCGTAAGTCGGCGTTCACGTTCAGCCACGCGGTGACCCTTCCTGTCCGTTTGGGCCTCACGGGACCCACTTCACGGCCGGTGCGACTGTAACCGAGAGTCGCCGATTACGCAAGCGGTTTTTGGATCATGCCCTTGTTATTGGATCCTGCCCTTACGCGGTCAGCAACGGCACTGAGAACGCCGTTGACGAACTTTCCCGAATCGACGGTGGAGAAACGCTTCACCAACTCGATCGCCTCGGAGATGACGGCACCCGTCGGAATCTCAAGACGGTGGGTCAACTCGTAGGTCCCCAGACGCAGCACGGCGCGATCGAGCATGGGCATGCGGTCCAGACTCCACCCTCGCGCCAGTTCCGCTATGAGGGCATCGAGTTCATCGCTGTTCGCCACCACACCCTCGATCAACTCCACCGTGAACTCGTCTGGGCGCAGTGGGAGCATCGCGACGAGTTCCCCTGGGTCGACACCCTTCGTCTCTGCTTCGTACAGCAGACCAAGAGCACGTTCACGCGCTTCACGGCGGCTTCCGATTCCGCCCGTGTAAGCGGAACCGGCTCCGGAATCGCTCACGCCCGGGTGATGTATTCGGACGTGCGCGTGTCCACCTTCACACGGTCGCCGGGGTTCACGAACAACGGCACCTGAACTAC
>CAYQFM010000041.1:10776-14096 GCA_964416735.1 uncultured Iamiaceae bacterium
TGGAGAGTTCGACCGCCGCTGGAAGATCTACGCCGACGATCTCATCGCCGTACATTTCGAGCACCGCTGCGGCTCCCTCGACCAGGAAATTGGTTGCGTTGCCAAGTGTCGTCTCGGGCACTTCAAGCTGTTCGTAACTCGAGTTGTCCATGAACACGTAGTTGTCGCCCTCGCGATAGAGGAACTGCATCTCACGCTTGTCGATGATGGCGCGCTCCACCTTCTCGCCACCACGGAATGTGCGGTCAACCGTTCCGCCCGAGCGAACATTGTGCAAAGTGGTACGCACGAAGGCGCCGCCCTTTCCGGGCTTCACGTGTTGAAACTCCAGCACTTCGAACAGGCCGTCCTCGAGATCGAGGGTCATTCCGTTCTTGAGGTCATTGGTCGTGATGGTGGGCACGGTGCATCCTTGTTTCCAGGGCTTGGTTATTGGGGCCAGGGATTGTGTCAGAGCGGATCAGATGGTCGGATCCTTGGGAGCGTTGGTGAGACAGATGCAGCCGTCATCGGTGACAACCACTGAGTCCTCCATACGCACCCCGCCGTGGTCGCCGAGATAGACACCCGGCTCGACCGTGACGACATTTCCGGCCACGAGCGTATCATCGCTGGCGAATGAGACCCTAGGAGCCTCGTGGATCTCAAGCCCTATCCCATGACCGGTCCCATGCGTGAACGCGTCAGCCAAGCCAGCCTCGGCAAGCACATCACGACACGCAGCATCGACATCGCGAGCTTCCACCCCAGCCCTCACGGCCTCGACACCGGCGCGCTGTGCAGCCAACACGGCTTCCAACATCTCACCCTGACGTTGCGAGGGTGAACCGACCATGACGGTACGCGTCATGTCGGAGTGATAACCATCAAAGGTGGCTCCGAAGTCGATCACGACCAGGTCGCCTTCACCGATCACCCGGTCCGATGGCTGAGCGTGCGGTCGCGATCCATTGCGACCGGATGCCACGATCGTGTCGAAGGAGACGCTCTCCGCGCCCAGTGCACGCATCTCGTCGTCGAGTGCCAGAGCGAACTCCGACTCTGTCACCCTCTCACCCAGCCTGTGGCGCAGCTTGGCCAGCGCCCTGTCGGCAATCCCACACGCAGCGGTCAGACGTGCGATCTCTCCCTCGTCCTTGACCGCTCGAAGCTTCTCCACGATCCCCGTGGTAGCGATGAGCTGACAATCCACCAGCCACTCATCGGCGAGTTCGCGTTGGCGTGCCCAGGTCACGTTCTCAGCTTCCAGGCCCAGACGCTCGATACCAGCCGTTGCGTCAACCAGTAGATCCCGCGATGACGAAGTTGCGACCTCGATACGCGCATCAACTCCAGCAGCGCTCAACTCACCTGTTGCCTGATCGCCGTAGCGGCCATCGGTGATGAAGACGAGCCCATCGGGGCGCACCACGAGCACTCCCGCGGATCCGGTGAACCCGGTGAGGTATCGGACATTCAACATGTTGGTGACCAGCAACCCGTCGCATCCGGACTCTTCCAGAGCTTCGATGACCTTCGGCACCCGCGACGTAACGTCGAGCGCTGGCATCGCAGATTCGGGCGCTCGTGCGGTCATCGCCCCTCGACGATCAAGCGGGACACGGCTTCGATTGCCAATTGGTAACCGTGGCCTCCGAGTCCCGCAATGATTCCGTCGGCAACCGGCGAGACAACAGATGTGTGCCTCCACGACTCACGGGTCTCGGGATTGGAAAGATGCAGTTCGATCACCGGTCCGGCGAAAGCGGCAAGAGCATCGTGCAAGCCCCACGCGTAATGGGTGAACGCACCTGGATTGACGACGATCCCGGCGCAGCGATCCCGTGCAGCATGCACGGCGTCGATCAGGTCCCCTTCTCGGTTCGACCAGACATGTTCGATTTCCAAGCCGAGGGATTCCGCTGTACGTCGTGCGTTTGCAACATGATCGTCGAGGCTCTCCGACCCGTAGATCTCGGGTTGGCGGGAGCCCAGGAGATTCAGATTGGGACCCGAAATCAGCAGCACTGTATTGATGTGGTCCGCGGTCATCCGATCAATCCTCTCATGCAGCCGACGCTTTCACCCCAATGAATTCGTCCCAATGAATTCGTCCCACGAATTCATTGCAATGAGTCCATCCCGAGCAACTCATCCAAGTAACCGGTCCATGGCAACAAATGCCTCACGCACCACAGCAACGTCCACATCGGCTACCACCTCGACACCCGAAACACCATCAAGCACAAACGTGAGACCGTGTATGGCCTTCTTGTCCCGGAACATCGCACGGATGAGCTCTTCGATGTCCACACCTTCAGGAAGTGTCGAAGGCAGGTCGTATTCAGCAATGACCCGCCGGTGCTCCGCCACCCGCTCGTCATCGATACGCCCGAGCAGGCGCGCCAACTCAGCCGCATAGACGAGGCCCACGGCAACCGCCTCGCCGTGGCGCAAGTCGTAGTGTCCAACCGTCTCGATGGCGTGGGCGAGGGTGTGGCCGTAGTTGAGCGTTGCACGTATGCCTGATTCCCGCTCGTCAGCAGCAACCACGTCAGCCTTGATCTGCACACATCGGGCAACACGGTCTTCAAATGACAGCGCGTCGAGGTCGCCACCGCCCAAGAAGTGATACTTGGCCATCTCCCCGAGACCACTGCGATATTCACGTTCGGGAAGCGTCGCCAACACTTCAGTGTCACAAAGCACCGCCGACGGTTGCCAGAACGCCCCGACGAGGTTCTTGCCCTCTGGAAGATTCACCCCGGTCTTTCCACCAATTGCAGCGTCGATCTGACCAAGCAGGGTGGTCGAGACGTGCACCACGGGTATTCCACGGTGGTAGACGGCAGCAACGAACCCCGCTGTATCGGTGACAACCCCGCCTCCCACGGCAACCACGGCTCCGGCACGGGTCATACCCCAGTCGACGAGCTCCCGACACAGGCCTTCGACGGTGGCAAGCGACTTCGCATCCTCACCATCACCCATCTCGAAAACACGATGCTCGACTCCCGGGTCGACATCGATTCCGATGTCCGATTGAGTGATCACCGCGACACGATCGACACCGCCGGGAACAACCTCTGCCAATCGGTGACGCGCTCCCGGTCCGACAAGTACGTCGTAACTGGTTGCACCCGTGGCCACTCTGACCGATTTCACAGCGCCTCCACGATCAACTCGGCCACTTCTTCGGGGGTCCGGTCCGTGGTATCAACGCACATCTGAGCCACCTCGGCATACAGCGGCGCACGTTCCCGTGAAAGCCGTTCGAGTGACTCGCCGACACCTGTGGCGAGCATGGGCCGACCATCACCGTCTTTCAGCCGCTCCTTCAG
>CAYQFM010000042.1:0-12436 GCA_964416735.1 uncultured Iamiaceae bacterium
TTTGCTCTTGATGGAGGTTCTCGATGCCTGTTCCCGTGCCCGCTGGCTATGACATGACGGATCCCGACATTCTCGCTGCGGGGGTGCCGTTGGATCAGTACGCGTGGCTCAGGCGGACCGCTCCGGTGTTCTGGAATGCGCAGACCCGAGAGGATTCGAGCTTCGACGATGGTGGGCTGTGGGTCCTTTCGCGTCACGAAGACGTGAAGGCCGTCTCGACTGCCCGGTCTGGCTGGTCGAGCGAAGAGAACACCGCGATTGTCCGCTACGACGGTAAGACCGTCGGATACCAGGAGCGCGAGATCCAGAAGCGGATGATGCTGAACATGGACGAGCCGCAGCACACGCGCGTGCGTGGGGTGGTCTCCCGTGGGATCTTCACCCCCAAAGCGGTGGGTCGTCTCGAAGAAGCTCTCAAGGCGAGGGCGAATCAGATCATCCTCGAGGCCAAAGAGCGTGGAACGGGTGACTTTGTCGATGACATCGCCTGCGAGTTGCCGCTTCAGGCCATAGCGGACCTGGTCGGCTTTCCTCAGGAAGACCGGAAGAAGATCTTCGACTGGTCGAATCAGATGATGGCGTACGACGACCCCGACTTCAATGTCGACCCGACGGGTGCCGCAACCGAGATCATCAACTACGCGCATGCAATGGGTGAGGACCGCAAGGCGAACCCGCGTGACGACATCGTGACCAGGCTTGTGTCGGCGGCGGACGAGGAGACCCTCAACTCCGAGGAGTTCGCGTTCTTCGTTCTCATCCTCGCAGTGGCCGGTAACGAGACGACGCGGAATGCGATCAGCCATGGCATGCAGGCGTTCTTCGACGACCCAGAACAGTGGGAGCGTTACAGGGCAGAGCGTCCGGAAACCATGGCCGACGAGGTGGTGCGGTACGGAACACCGGTGCAGATCTTCCAGCGGACGGCAATGGAGGACTCCGAGATCGGTGGTCAGGCCATCGCACGCGGCCAACGAGTTGGCCTGCTCTACGGCTCTGCCAACTACGACGAGTCGGTTTTTGATGACCCGGAGCGCTTTGACATCTACCGCTCACCCAACCCGCACGTCGGCTTCGGCGGTGGGGGAGTTCACTACTGTCCAGGTGCGCACCTTGCCAAGCTCGAAATCAACCTGATCTTCAATGCGATTGCAGATCACATTCCGGACATTTCACCGATGGGCCCGCAGCAGCGCCTGCGGTCTGGATGGCTGAACGGCATAAAGCGGATGCCGGTCAAGTACGCCTGACCGCGAACTCACCTGAGCCGGGCTTCGAGCGCTGCCTGGCGCAGGAGTCCGTCTTCGATCTCTACGGAGCGGACAATGCAACTGCATTGCCTCGGATCCTCTCCTATCGTGGCCGTGACTGTCTCCACGAGCCGGAGCAATCGTCGATGACCTTGACGGACGATGACGCTGATCACGGCGTCCGGGTCGCTCATCCTCAAACGTATTGTGGCCATGTGGTCGATCAGGCCGTGGCGGATCTCATCGAGAAGACGGTGTACTTCATCGATGTCGTCGTCAATCACGGCGGAACGCATGGATCTGGCCATTTCTACGAGATCCAGGTCCTCGGGCTCACTGTCCCCAACTGTGGCGTTTGCCGCACCGGTGTTCACGTTGCCACCGTATCTTCGCCGCCGACCTTTGGAAGCAGCCGGTCGAGCCACCGGGGTAACCACCAGTTGAAGCGACCTGCCAGATCCATGGTGGATGGAACCAGAATCAGCCTCACCAGCGAAGCGTCTATCAGGATGGCGAACGCCAGACCGAAACCGAACAGGTTCACGACGCGCTGCTCGTTGAGCATGAAGCTCAGGAAGACGACGATCATGACCGACGCCGCTGCCGTGATGACTCTTGCCGTGGAAGCCATTCCTTCCCGCACGGCGATGGAGTTGTCCCCTGTCTGCAGGTACTCCTCACGCACCCGTGAGAGTAGGAAGACCTCGTAGTCCATCGACAGGCCGAAGAGCACAGCGAACAACATCATCGGGGCAAACGACTCAATTGGCCCGGTGCTTGTTCCGGTGATCCCGGACAGCCAACCCCACTGGAACACCGCCACGACGGCACCGTAAGCAGCGCCTATCGACAACAGGTTCATCAGGGCCGCCTTGAACGGGACGAACAGCGATCGGAACTCGACCATCAAAAGGATGAAGCTTGCTGAAATGATTCCGATCATGAATATGAGGAGGCGTTCACCGATCCGATCGGCCAGGTCGATAGCCATTGCGGTGGGTCCCCCCACGTGGGCGTCGACCCCGGTTCCGTCAACCGCAGCGGGAATGACGTCGGACCGCAGACCGTGAACCAGCGTTTCGGTCTCTCGGTCCTGAGGCGAACTGGTCGGAATGAGTGTGATGACCGCCGTATCCCCGGACGGATTGACAATTGCGGGTGCCGCCATTTTCACGCCGGGGTTCTCCCGCAGAGCAAGCGACAGCGAATCGAGAGCGGCCTTGTCGGTTTCCGGTGAGCCCGACAATTCTGCCACCACCATCAACGGGCCGTTGAAGCCGGGGCCAAAGCCCTTCTCGATCAGGTCGTACGCTTTCCTCGTCGTCGACTCAGCCGGGTGCGACCCGGCGTCTGCCGTTCCCAGTCGCATGGAGAACACGGGAATTGCCAGGATCGAAAGCACCGCGATTGAGACCAACAGGGCCCCCCACCTGTGGCGTTGAACCGCCATGGTCCATCTGTGCCACCAGCTGTTCTTGCCCGAATCGTCATGGTGCAGGAAGTTGATGCTCAAGCGATCAAGATGGTCTCCGGCGAAGCCCAGCATGGCGGGTAGCAAGGTCGCCGACGCGACAAGAGTGACCGCCACCGTTATGGCACTCGCCAGGCCGATGGCGGCAACGAAGTCGATGCCGATGAGGTAGAGGGCGAGGATTGCCACGATTACCGTGCTGCCCGCGACGATCACGGATCGACCCGCGGTGGCCAGGGCAAGTGGTATCGATTCCGCCGCCGTGTATCCGTTTGCCATGTTCTGGCGGTGCCGTGTGACGATCAGCAGTGCGTAGTCGATGCCCACCCCAAGGCCGATCATCGCGGCTACCACGGGACCCGCCGTGCCGATACTCATGGTGTTGCTGAGAAGCCCTACCACCGAGATGCCTACCGCCAGGGCCAATACGGCGTCGAGAAGTGGAATTGCCATGGCGAACAAGGAGCCGAAGGCCAACAGAAGAACGACGACCGCTGCGGCCAGGCCTATGACATCACTTCCACTGGGCCTGTTCTCGGTTTGCATGGCAGCGCCGCCGAACTCGACCTGAATCCCCAGATCGGATATGGGCGAGGTCGCGTCCTTCACGGCATCGAGGGTGCTGGTTGGAATGTCCTTTGCACGCTGTTCGAACTGGACGGTGATGAAGCCGATCGTCCCATCGGCGCTGACGGTCTTCATCGCCGATGCAAATGGTGATCTTGCGCTTGCCACGCCGGGAATCGATGAAATATCGGCTGTTGCTTTATCGAGTGCCGCACGGATAGCGGGATCAAGGGAGGTGTCCGACGCAACCACCACTTGCATTCCGTCCCCCGCGTACTGAGGAAATCTCTCACGCAATAGATCCAGTGCCTGCTGGGTCTCGGTGCCCGGTACCGAGAGGTCGTTTCGGAAGTTCGCACCCACCTGCTTGTTTGCGGCAAGTGCGATTGCTGCAACCAGTACCCACGCTATGACGACCAGAGCTCTGTGCTTGACGCTCCAGTTGGCGAGACCCGCCAAAGACCCGGTGGGAGTGACCTTCATTGCGGTTTCTGAAGTCATGACGCAAGGGTAGACACGTGTCTACCTGAAAAGCAACAGATGTTGATACACGTGTCTATTCAATCCCCAGATCGTGTAGGATCATCATGTGGCAATGACCGGTTGGACTCATGCGAAGCGCGGCGGCGCACGGGAAGTAACCCGTCAGCAGATTCTCGATGCCGCCCTCCGTTTGTTCACCAACTCGGGTCACATCGGAGTCCGCGTGGAGGACATTGCTCGCGAGGCTGGCGTTTCGAGGGCGACCTTCTACAAGCACTTCGCCGAGCGGGACGAGATTCTCACCGAGCTGTTCTCGCGGCTTCTCGATGATGCCGACGACAACCCCGATGGGACGTTCGATGAAGCAGCCGGTGCCGTGGAGACAGTGGACATCGAGACATGCGTACGTGAACTGCTTGCCAAGACGATCAACCACATGCTCGAAAACGACCAGTTGGCGCGTTTTGTCTACAGCCTGCCCGTTCGCCATGACGCGGTTCTGCCCGGTGGAGTGGGCGAACCAGCGGTGTTCAGAGCGGTACGCCTCGCATTTCGACAAGCGCTGGACGCTGGCGAGGTGCGTGATGGGCTGAATGTGGATCGGGTACTTGAGATCCTGGGTGATGTGTTCGAGTCCGCAATGCGTGACTGGGCAGTCGGTTCCGTCGAAGACCCGGTGGAGCGACTCGGTGAGTTGCTCGATGTGGTCTTCGGCGGGATAACGGCACCTCGGTAGGGATGTCAGACGATCGGGGCCGCCAGTATGACGACTGCTGTATGACGACTGCTGTATGACGACTGCTGTATGACGACTGCCGCGTGATGCCGGCCGTGTCAGGTCTCGTCGAGCGTGGAGAGCAGGTCTGACAGGTGAAGTCGGAACCTCTTCAGTTCATCGCGGTGCATGACCGTCAGCGCCTTCAACTTCTCGCGTCCCGTGTCGGTCAGGACAACGAGCTGTCGGCGGTGGTCTTCGGGGTCGGGTTCAAGCGTTATCAGGCCGCTGGCTTCTGCCCGTCGGGCCAACTCCACCGTCGAGTGCACCTTCAACTGAAGCTGTTCGGCAATTTCGGAAATGGTTGGGGCACCGTCATTCGGCCATCCACGAACCGCCAGAAGCAACTGGTGTTGATTCGGGGTGAGGCCTTCGAGCCGTGCGGCTTCTTCCGAGAAACGCATGAAGTGGCGCAGGGCGTGACGGAACTTGGCCAGACGCGTGTAGTCGCGGTCAGAGAGGTCGCTCGTCATTGCTTCGCACCCACCTGTTCCCGGGCTCTCTGGCTCTCGATCAGGGTCGTACGACTTGATACCACTAGGGCCACCACGGCTGCCGCGATGGCCATCGGCAGCAGCGTGAGACCCGTCATCCCGATGACCACCAGGGTTGAACCAACCGGCGTCTTGGTCACTCCAACGCAGAGCGCCACGGCAAGACCGACCATTAGAACCGCAGCGTTTGTGGTCGGAAGCAGCGTGTGAATGAGTTGACCGCCGGCTATCCCGATGAAGAAGAGCGGAATGATGAACCCACCCTTCCACTTGCCAGCGATCGTGACCATGACGCCGACGGCCTTTGCCACAATTGCCGTGGCAAGCATTGCTACACCCAGTTGGGCGTCCACGACCGAAGCAACCTGGAGCTTGCCGTTCGTCAGCGCAAATGGTGACCACCAGTAGAGAGCCCCCAGCATCACACCGGCAACCACGGGCACCAACCCGATCGGCACCTTCGCAAAGAGACGGCGGATCAGCCCGACGCCGTAGGTGAAGCCGATTGCCGCTAGGCCGCCGATGATTCCGCAGGCGATGCCCCAGAGCAGGTCGGTGTGGGCAAGCGGCCCCACGTCTGGAAGGTGCCAGACCGGCCCTATTCCCAGATCGCCAAGCACGATGTTGAGCATGTATCCGATAAATGAACCCACCAGAGCCGGAACCAGTGCTTCGTAGTACTGAAGACCTTTGCGATGGAGTATCTCCAGAGCGAATATTGCGGCACCCAAGGGAGCGCCGAATAGGACGCTGACCCCGGCCGCCATGCCGCTGATGGTGAGGACGCGCATGTCCTCGGCGCTCAGGTTGAATCGAGACGCGACCCACGATCCGAATGTTCCTCCGATCTCCACCAAGGGAGCTTCGGGGCCCATTGCCCCTCCGGCAGAGATGCAGATCAGTGAGGCTGGCACCAGGGACTTCAGGTCTTTGACGTCTTCATTTCCTCCGGTCACGTGGATGTTGTCCACCAGGAGTGCGACACTGCCGCCGTCGCCCGCGAACCGGAAGATCACGGCAATCAGCGCACCCGCAGTCACGAGGATGAGCAACTGGATAGCAATCGGCCTTGTTGCCGGTCCGATCCAGTGGGTCAACAGGTGGAGTAGGGCCAGGTAGCCGGCGCTGATCAGCCCAGCGCCGGCACCGACGATGAGAACCGGAACGGCGATTCGTGAACGCACACCGACGCTGTCGAAACGCCAATGTCGGTACCTACCCGTTTCGCCGCTCCAGTTGAAGGAGTATTGCACCCATTCAAAATACATCGTGGAACGATGTATTTTACAATCTCGTCTCGGAATCTGTCTTCCGGCCCAGGGAATCCTTGGCTCGCTACTCCCTGGTTGCAACGATCGTGATGGAGCCCTCGTCGTTCAACAGCATGAGGCTGGGCGGTGACAGGTCGACTCGCTTCGTGGCGGCGAGAGCGGCCGAGACGGCAGCGTCCTGATCCATCAAACCGGGGTCTTCGCATGCCATCTGGGTGCTCATTGCCTCGGTGAAGGTTATTGAATCACCGTCAAGTGTGAAGGAGGCGTTGATTGTGTTGCAGCCTCCGGTGATCGACACGCTGTTGTCATCTCCGAAGGTCATCTTCGGTTTCGACCCTTCGACGGGGCTCGACAAGGCGTTCCCATCATTGATGTTCACTATGGAGAACTCGCCGGTCAAGCTCTGACTTGCGTCGAGAGCGGTGAAGTTGAGGGTGACCCCTTCACCACTCAGGACGAGGCGGCCGGGGCTTGTCACATCCGCAGTGGTGACCGCTTCGAGACCGGCGAAGAATTCCTGTTCGGCGGCCATGGTTGCGTCGTCACACCCCATGAGGGTCGAGGCTCGCTCAGTGAACCGGATGCCCGTGTCACCCGAGATTTCCACCATTGCCGTGTACGAGTTGCACGGTCCTGATCCAGACACGTGGCCGTCCTCACCAAAGGAAATTGTTGCGGTCTTGGGTGTGCTGGTCGACTCGAGAGCCCACTTGTTTGCCCGGAGGGCGTCGGCGAGGCCAGTTGATGAACCGGAGGCCTGGGTTGCTCGACTACTGGGGGCGGTGGTGTCAGAGGTCGAGACCGTCTTGTCGTTGCTGCATGCAGACATGGTCAACAGAATCCCTATGGCGATGGCGCCCGTTGAGGCGATGGCTTTGCTCATCAGCACAAACTACCGGGGGTACTTGAGAAATTAGGGTCACCCACAACTTCATGCATGGAGCGCCACCATGCGCCACAATCGTCGGGTACAACTCGAAGGGGGAGGTTGTTGATGAGTTCTGCTGGGCGTTCTGTGCGGTGTCGGACGAAGTGGTTTGGCGGACTTGTGTTCGCCCTGTGTCTGGTCCTTCTTGCTGGTGCAACCACGTCGTGTTCGAAAGGCGACGAAAATGAGTCGTCGCCCGCGACGACCACAAATGTGCAAAGCGGACCGGCGGCGGATGTCTCTCAGGAACTCACCGGCGGCAACGGTGTGTTCATGGCCTCGGCCTCGGGGGTTGTCGTCCCGGATGGATACGTCGAGACCGAGTACGTGGCAGCGGGTTCTGCAACCGACTACCGGTCGGTCGGTGATATGGGAGCCGACGGAAACTGGACCTTTGAACCCGATACGACGGCCGACTATCGCACTCGCGTGGTGGTGAGGCGGCCGGAGAATCCGGAAAAAGCGAGTGGAACCGTAGTGGTCGAATGGCTGAACGTGAGCAGTGGCCTCGATGCCAACCCGGACTATGCGAATCTTGGCGACGAAATCGTCCGCAACGGCGACATCTGGATTGGCGTGTCTGCTCAGCTGATTGGTGTCGAAGGTGGCCCGGTTCTCGTGGATGCCGTGGGTGGATTGCCGAGTGCTGGAAAGGGTCTCAAGGTGTTGGATCCCGAGCGGTACGGTTCGCTCAGCCATCCTGGCGACGGATTCTCGTATGACATCTTCACCCAGGTCGCTCGTGCGGCTCGGCGGGGCGGGGACTTCACCGGAGGAATCGAGTCGAAGGTGATTTTGGCTGCGGGCCAGTCCCAGTCGGCCACGGCTCTGGTTACCTACTACAACGGTGTCCAGCCACTTACTTCGGCCTTCGACGGCTTCTTCGTTCACAGCCGGGCGTTTGTGGCACTTCCTTTGGTGGCGCCGGGTGAACCGGCCGACCTGATGAAGGCCCGGGCCGTCGACCCGGTTGCAGTTGCCTTCCGTGGCGATCTGTCAGCGCCCATCATGAACATCCAAGCCGAGGGCGACCTGGTCGGCTCTCTCGCATCGGCGAAGGCGCGCCAACCCGACAGCGACACGTTCAGTCTCTGGGAGGTGACAGGGACGGCCCATGCTGACCGCCATATGTTGGGACCTGTGGCCAACGCGGTGCCTTGCGGTGTTCCGGTCAATGACGGTCCGATGAACCTGGTTGCCAGCGCCGCACTTCGTGCTCTGGCCGCTTGGGTCCGTGATGGAACGGAGCCTCCTGCTGCCGAGTGGATAGAGATGGACGACGCGACCCCCTCCGCCATTGTCAGGGATTCTGACGGGATAGCGCTGGGTGGCGTGCGTACTCCCGTGGTGGATGTGCCGATAGAGGTGCTGTCGGGTGCTCCTGGCCCTTCGGGTGGCCTCATGTGCGAGTTGGTCGGATCCACCACACCGCTTCCGGCAGCGAGGCTCGCGGAGATGTACCCCGATCGGGTCACCTATGAGAAACGGTTTGCCGATTCCACCGACGCGGCCGTGAAGGCTGGATTCATCCTCGAAGCCGACCGTGAGGCAATCATTGCCATGGCTGACGGCTCTCTCTTGGCGGGCTGAACACGTTCCTGGCACCGGCAGCAGAGCACGGTGACGTCCATCAGAGAGACACACCTGCGGTGTCTCTGACGACGCTGGTCCCGGCACTTGTACCATCAGAGGTTTGTGGAGCTGGAGGGAATCGAACCCTCGTCCGCTAAGCGGTTGACGTCCGCGATACGACCATTCCCGAGTTGTCGACTTACGGCCGTCGAACCGCCGGGTCGGTCAGGCCTGAGCCCTGCCGCCGGGTCTTTCCCCGGAGCCACTGGTCTTTCCCAACGTCAGCGGTCTCTCCCTGCGGTCCATCGCTGCTTCTGTTGCCGGGCTGCAGTGATCAGGCCCCGCGTGCCATTGCTGGTCGCTGTGACTCTCTACGACCTGATCAGATCAGGCTGCGAGAGCGAACTCGCCGTCGGCGGTTCATTGTTTGTCCCCGTTTTAGGAGTCTGAGACAACTCCGGTCGCACGATGCGCCTTCCAGTCTCAACGTCGAAACCGATCAGCCCCGTGATGTTGTACTTCTCGAACGCGATATTCAGTTGTGGTTGTTCGACTGCATGGAGCAACTTGGTCAAGCTCCACGACAGGGAAGGCCATCGTACCAGTCTGCGGTGACAATTGGCTGGTGACCTTTGATTATCTGATCCATCGTTCACGCGGCCGTCAGTCCAGCAGCCGTCAGTCCAGTCGGGACCGACGTGCCTGCGACATCGCTCGCTGTGTCTCGCGTTCGGCGTCACGCTTGGCAATTGCCTGACGTTTGTCGCCCTTGGTGCGTCCTCGCCCCAGGCCCACCTCCAACTTTGCCCGACCGTCCTTGAAGTAGAGCGACAGGGGTACGAGCGTCAGCCGGTCTTGGTCGAGCCGTCCCTTCAGTCGGTCGATCTGATCCCGTTTCAACAGCAGCTTGCGCTTGCGGTCCGGATCTGGTTGCCCGAATCCGGCAGCGTGGCTGTAAGGAGTGATGTGCAGACCCACCAACCAAGCCTCGTCGTCGTCGATACGGGCATATGCCTCGGCTAGTTGGACCTTGGCCTCTCGAAGCGACTTCACCTCACTCCCGCGCAGCACCAGTCCGGCCTCGACGGTGTCGAGGATCTCATAGTCACGACGCGCCTGGCGGTTCGTAGCAACCACTTTGACTCCGGGAGGTGCCATAGGACCCAACAGGCTACCGGTCGGCGTTAGCCTCGTGGACGTGCTGCATCTCGATCGCCGAACCCATCTGCAGATCCTTGCCCATGCACTCGACGGTCTTCCTGACGAGGCATGCGGTCTACTGGCTGCAATTCCAGGTGCAGACAGGGTGGGGAAGTTCTACCCGACCACGAACGCGGCTGCGTCAGCGAAGCTTTACACCGTCGCCCCCATGGAGCATCTGAAGGCCGATCGGGATGCTGAGGACCGGGGCATGCAGATCATCGGGGTGATGCACTCCCACACCCACACCGATGCCTATCCGTCCCCGACGGACGTTGCGCAAGCCCCGGATCCGACGTGGCACTACATCATCGTCTCGTTGCGCGACTCCGAGCCGATGCTCCGGTCGTATCGAATTGTTGATGGGGAAGTCACGGAGGAACCCGTGGCCATCGACTGATGCTGGTTTCGGTGAGACAACATCCATCGCTCCTGCAGTATGGACACGCGGACTCGGACCGGTAGATTCTTTACAAGGTCGATCGGCTTTTACGACAATGACCAAGATCGCATGTCACGGAGCTAGGCGCATGGTCGTCCACAACTCCATACTCGAACTCATCGGCAACACGCCGATGGTCGATGTCTCCCAGTTGAGCCCTAACCCAGATGTTCGATTGGTGGCCAAGCTGGAGGGCCAGAACCCTGCCGGATCGGTCAAGGATCGGATCGCCCTCGGAATGATTCTTGAGGCCGAGGAGGATGGCACCCTCACCCCGGGTCGCACCATCATCGAACCTTCCTCCGGCAACACGGGCATTGCCATGGCGATGATCGCCAAGATGAAGGGCTACCCGATCAAGATCGTGTTGCCGGAGAACGTTTCGATAGAGCGACGCCAACTGCTTGAGGTGTTCGGTGCCGATATCATCCTGAGCCCTGGAGCAGAGGGTTCCAACGGGGCGGTGCGGCGTGCTCAGCAGATGGCCGAAGAGCATCCCGAATGGGCGTTTTTGTATCAGTACGGCAACGAGGCGAACCCACGAGCCCACTACTCGTCAACCGGCCCTGAGATCCTGCGTGATGTGCCCGATATAACCCACTTTGTGGCGGGCCTTGGCACGAGTGGAACCCTCATGGGTGTGGGGACGTACCTGAAGGAACAGAATCCAGACATCAAGGTCCTCGCGGTGGAGCCGCCGCTGGGGGAGTTGGTCGAGGGGCTGCGCAATCTGGAAGAGGGCTATATCCCACCTGTCTATGAGAAGTGGGGCGGTCAACAGTTGTTGGATGGCAAGCGCATCGTGCGCCCCCGAGAGTCGATCGAGTGGGTTCGTCGTCTTGTGGGGGAGTGCGGAGTGTTCGCGGGCATCTCATCCGGCGCGGCGCTGGCTGGAGCGGCTCGGGTGGCCACGCAGATCGATTCGGGTGTGATCGTGTTCGTGGTCAGTGACGGAGGCTGGAAGTATCTCTCCACTGGCGCTTACACCGACGACCTCGACGTCGTCGCCGCATCCATTTGAGACCCGCATCGACTTGCGAAAGATGCGGCCTCGAACACCTCAGCGCTTCGATTTACGCCTCAAGCGCAAGGGAGAACGTGACCCAGTTCTCAGTCTTGGGATTTCCGAACACGCTGCGGTCGGGTTGCTTGTACCAGGTGCCGGCTGCCGCCGAGCCGTCGCTATCGGCCTGCTCGCTTATCCAGATTGCCCGGTCACCATGGTCGGTGTCGTTGAAGTTGATGCGGTTTGTCCCCGGTCCTGAGAGCCATGAAATATCCGGTTCTAAGGCATTCCAGCCACCGTACCCGCGTGCCACCCCGATGCTGAGGACCTGGTTTGGGGAAGTCGGCGCCGGGGTGATGGCTGGAAAGGTGGCGTTGATGGGTCCACCCGTAGCGGTATTGGGGGGGCCGAAGCCGGAGTTTGTTACAGCCCTCGGAAGTGCCATCTGACCGCCGAGTGGATCGCGGTACACAACGGCGGCCGCCCGCATCGAACCGCGGTCAACGTCAACATTATCGGAACTGAATGTTGCCTGGTGCACGCCGCTTGAAATGTCTGCCGAAGTCAAAACCCGAGCAACCACATACGCTCTGATCGAGTAGGCCTCTTTCACGTTGGGCCAGACTGAAGTGCCGTTGTTTCGATCTACTGGACCCCATACCGCCACGCCGGGTCCAGGTGCTGGAAGGCCGTGAATAGGTTCACGAACGTCAAACGCTATTACCCCGATCCAGAGGTCTCCCACCTCAACTGGTTTGCCAGCGCTACCCGAGACAAGTGTTACCGTGCGAGTGTAAGTGCCAGTGATCTTTGAGTCGAAGTCGATGACTGTTGAATTTCCGTCAGCGAAATGCTGCGGGGTCGCCTTTGTTCCAGCGGCAGCGGCATCGATGGTCGTGATGCTGGGCACGCTCCATGCAATGGCTGCCCCGGCAGCAGAACCTACGATGAACCTTCGCCGACCCAGACCTGCA
>CAYQFM010000042.1:12446-13845 GCA_964416735.1 uncultured Iamiaceae bacterium
GCAGGCCGGCGGCGGGGTGCGGCGGTTCGCGGCCTGGCTGCTGATGTTCCATCTGAAAACCTCAGAATCCGCCCGTGTCGATCAGTCCCGACCCTCGCCAAGAGGGCCATCGTGCTTTTGGCGCTGTTAGCCTACAGCCCAAAGTGGCACAGAAGGCGCAAGGAGACCGAAATCTAATTCTGGAACGTTCGAATCTTCGCCTTGAAGGGGCTTGGCAATAGGCTGAAACCGTGGGTGACGATCGGCCAATTGGGATGTTTGACAGCGGTTTTGGTGGTCTCACCGTCGCCCGTGCGCTCATTGACCTGTTACCCAACGAGGATCTGGTCTACGTCGGCGATACGGGTCGGTATCCCTATGGGCCTCGCCCCCTCGACGAGGTGCGGGGGTTTGCTCGCCAGATAACCCATTACCTCGTTGACGTACACGATGTGAAGATGGTGGTCGTGGCCTGCAACACGGCGTCGGCAGCGGCCCTCGATGTGCTGACCTCAGAGTTCTCGGTTCCGGTGGTGGGCGTGATCGAACCGGGTGCGCAAGCACTGGTTCAAGCGACCCGGAATGCACACGTTGGTGTGATCGGAACTGTCGGGACCATCTCGTCGGGCGCATATCAACGCGCTGTTGCCGAGACACGTGAACACGTGAAGTTGACCTGCGCCGCGTGCCCGGGTTTCGTCGAGTTCGTTGAGCGTGGGGAGACATCGAGCGATCAGGTGTACGTGCTTGCCGAACGACTGCTGGCACCGCTTCGAGATTCGGAAGTCGACACGCTGTTGTTGGGTTGCACTCACTATCCCTATCTGGCACGCACCATCAGCGATGTCATGGGTCCCGAAGTCGTGCTGGTCTCCTCTGCTGATGAGACGGCTTTTCGTGTGAGGGATCTTCTCGATGAACTCGACCTCCGGTGTGCGTCACCAGACCGCGGAAAGGGCAATGTCGGTAGGCACAGATGGTTGTCATCGGGTGATGTCGAGTGGTTTTCCGAGTTGGGCGCACTTCTGCTTGGCCCAGAGTTGGACCGCGCCGAGGCGATTGCTTGGGAGGGAGACGAATGACGTCAGACACGGGAACCGCCGATGAAGGGTTCAGCCTGACCGTTCTGGGTTGCTCCGGGGGTTACCCGCTTGCGAGCAGGGCATGTAGCGGTTATCTGATCCGCGGCGGCGGGGTGAACGTGGTGATGGACATGGGTGCGGGGACGTTTGCCAATCTGCAGCGCCACATTGCCTACGACGACATCGACGCTGTGGTCTTGAGTCACAGCCATCCCGACCATTGGACTGACCTGACCGGTCTGCGAGTTGCGCTGAAGTACGGCTCAGACACTGAGGGTTTACCGGTATATGGGACAGCCGAGACCCGAGCGCTGGCCAAGGACGTGTGTGATGGCTTG
>CAYQFM010000043.1:0-279 GCA_964416735.1 uncultured Iamiaceae bacterium
TGGAGCGGTGGTCCGCGACGCATCGGCCCTTGCGCCGGGCGAGAGGATTCGCACTACGCCCTCGGTTCGGTGTTGAACCACGTTCTTCTTCATCAGACCGTCATAGGCCTCGAGGCTAAGGACCAGTTGAAGATGGCGGGGGAAGATCTTCCCGATGTGATCGTCGCCCCATGCGGTGGTGGATCGAATCTGGGCGGAATCGCCTTCCCGTTCGTTCCCGACGAGAGCGTGCGTCTGGTGGCGGTTGAGCCAGCCTCATGTCCCACGCTGACCAACGGC
>CAYQFM010000043.1:289-2476 GCA_964416735.1 uncultured Iamiaceae bacterium
ACCTTCGAATACGACTTCGGTGATGTTGCCGGCATGACCCCGCTCATGGAGATGTACACGCTCGGCCACGACTTCATGCCGCCGAGCATTCATGCGGGCGGTCTGCGCTACCACGGCGATTCCCCGATCATCTCGAAGCTTGTGCACGACGGCCGGATGGAAGCGGTTGCCTATCCGCAGAGCAAGGTCTTCGAGGCCGCGATCCAGTTTGCCAATACCGAAGGCAAGGTCTGTGCCCCAGAATCGGCGCACGGTATCCGTGGTGCAATCGACGAGGCACTGGCCGCCAAGGAAGCAGGCGAAGAGCGGGTGATCCTGTTCAATTACAGCGGTCACGGTCATCTCGACCTCAGTGCCTACGACGAATACCTGAGCGGCAACCTCGTCGACGGCTGACCAGCACGGCGTCCTGGGCAGCCATTATCTTGATCCCACTCTGAGTGCCGGTACTCCGGTACCGTCATTGACGTGTTCGTGAAGATCTGTGGAATCACGAATGAACGTGACGCGCTCCTGGCTGTAGCCATGGGTGCGGACGCGGTCGGTTTCGTGTTCGCTCCGTCGCCTCGCCAGATCGCGCCCAATGTCGCACGAGACATAGCGCGACGTCTTCCTGGTGAAATTCTCACCATTGGGGTTTTCCGGGATGAAGCGCCGAAGCGGATACTCGAGATCGTCAACTCAATCGGCATACGTGGAGTTCAACTCCATGGCCACGAATCTCCAGCCGAAGCCAAGTGGCTGTCCCAGAGGGTGCCGTTCGTGATTCAAGCGTTTGCGGCCGGAGACCGGATGCTTGAACGGGTCGACGAGTACGAGGTGGATGCCCTGATGATCGACTCGGCTGTGCCGGGTTCCGGTAGGACCTTTGACTGGTCACTGGCCGAAGCCATACCGGATGACCGACCGTTCATCCTTGCCGGGGGATTGACTCCTGAGAATGTCGCAGATGCAATTGGGAGTCTCATGCCTTGGGGCGTGGACGTCTCGAGTGGCGTGGAGTCGTCACCCGGCAACAAGGATGCGTTGAAGGTGATGCGTTTCATCAATGCTGCGAGGGCGGCAGACACTTACGAAGACGCCGTCGACTTTCTCGATGGTCAATGATCCACAGGTCTTTCACCTGATAGCCATCGGGGCGCAGACCCTTGCCTCGATGGCCAACGCCTGGCCTTTCGAAATAGCCTGCCCGACATGGCAATACCCGAAGACTCCCTACCGGTGGCCGGATTGGCTGAGCCGAGCCCGTCCGGCCGTTTCGGTGACTTCGGCGGCCGCTTCGTTCCGGAAACCCTCATACCTGCGTGTGAGGAACTGGAAGCGGCATTCAGGGAGGCATGGGCGGACGAGACCTTCCGGGGTGAACTGGACGAACTGCTGGCGGACTATGCCGGCCGACCCTCACCTGTTACCGAATGTCAAAGACTGTCTGAGCAGCTTGGCCTCCGTCTGCTCCTGAAGAGGGAAGACCTCAACCACACCGGTTCTCACAAGATCAACAACGTCTTGGGCCAGGCCCTCCTTGCGCGTCGGATGGGCAAGAACCGCTTGGTGGCTGAAACCGGTGCCGGTCAGCACGGTGTTGCCACGGCTACCGCTGCTGCACTGCTCGGGATGGATTGCACCATCCACATGGGCGAAAAAGACATGGAGCGCCAGGCGCTCAACGTGTTCCGGATGCGCTTGTTGGGTGCCGAGGTGGTTTCCGCTACTTCCGGCAGCAAGACGCTCAAGGATGCAGTCAATGAGGCAATGCGTGCCTGGGTGGCGACCGTGGAGACCACTCACTACTGCCTGGGTTCGGTGATGGGTCCGCATCCGTATCCGTGGATGGTCCGCGAATTTCACACCGTTATAGGCCGTGAGGCACGGGTTCAATGTGAACGTCTCCTGGGTGGGGGTGTGCCGGATGTAGTGACCGCGTGCATCGGTGGCGGATCCAACGCAATTGGAATCTTCTCGGGGTTCATCGACACGCGTGCCGAACTGGTTGGTGTTGAACCTGCCGGGGGAGCGGCCATCGGACATGGAACACCCGGGGTGGTACACGGAATGAAGTCATATCTGACCCAGGACGAGTTTGGTCAGATTCTCGAAGCACAATCGATTTCCGCCGGTCTCGACTATCCGGCGGTCGGCCCGGAGCATTCACATCTACATGCAAGTGGGCGGGCCCGGTATGAGCAA
>CAYQFM010000043.1:2486-13744 GCA_964416735.1 uncultured Iamiaceae bacterium
CTGACGACGAGGTGGTGGCAGCATTTGAACTGTTGTCACGGACAGAAGGAATCATTCCGGCACTCGAATCTGCACATGCTCTTGCATGGGTGAGCCGTGAGTGTTCCGATCTGGCGGGCCGGACCGTGCTCATGAATCTTTCGGGTCGGGGTGACAAGGACGTGGCCCAGATGATGGAGCTGCTCAAATGACGCCAGAACTGTCGGGGCGTCGGGTTCTATGAGTCTGGAGCGTCAACTCCGGGCCAGGCGTGACGAGGGGCGCAAGTCACTCGTCGTCTATATAACCGGTGGGCTGGGTGCTGACTGGCTGGATGTCGTACGGGCCGTGGCAGACGCGGGAGCAGACGCAATTGAAGTGGGCATTCCCTTCAGCGACCCCGTGATGGATGGTCCGGTGATACAGAAGGCCAGTGAGCAGGCGCTCGCCAGTGGAACGACGCCGATGTCGGTTCTTTCTGATCTCAGAGGCGCCGACATCGGTGTTCCCCTGGGGGTGATGACCTACTACAACATCGTGTTCCGTGCGGGTCTGGAGCGCTTTGCCCAATTGATGGTCGATGCGGGTGTGTCGGCATCGATCCTTCCGGATCTTCCCCTCGACGAGATTGGACCCTGGGCTGCAGCCGCGGATGCCGTGGGAATCGAAACGGTGTTGCTTGCGGCGCCGACCAGCACCGATGAGCGGCTCGTCCGTATCTGTGAACGATCGCGAGGCTTCGTCTATGCAGTCGGCCTTCTGGGCGTGACCGGAGAACGGACAACCCTTGCCGAGAGTTCTTTGGTGATTGCCCGACGTCTCAAGGCGGTTACCGACCTGCCTGTTCTCGTCGGAGTGGGGGTTTCAAACCCGGCCCAGGCGGTCGAGGTGAGCGCGGTGGCCGACGGGGTGGTGGTGGGCTCCGCTCTGGTCAGGCGCCTACTCGAGGGTGGGGGTCCCTCTGGTGCGGCAAGCTTCGTGGGGGAGATCCGCCACGCACTCGATGACGAGTAGCTCGGTCTTCCGGATGCCTGATAGCCCTGCATTCCCTTGATGGGTGGCTTGCCGGGTAAAATGTGCCGTGCGCTGGTGGGGGTCGTATCGGATGGAACAGACGGACGAGGTAGCCCGTCGGCTGGAATTGCCCACCCGTAATGCAGTAGTCAGTCGTGCAGCAGTCAAACGTGCAGTAGTCAAACGCGTAGCAGTCAATCGTGTTGCCCAGCTGCGTGGCACGGACCCGTTGAGAGTGGATACCCGGATCCCTTGAGAATCATGTCTCTGGGCCGGAAACAGAGGAGATGACAGAAATGACCAAGGCCGAACTCGTAGCCGCAATTGCAGAGCGTGCGGAGCTTTCGAAGTCCGATGTGGAAAAGACGCTGAAGGCGTTCGAGGAGATCGTTCAGCAGGTGGTTGCCAAGGGCGGTGACAAGGTGGTGATTCCGGGCTTCATCTCGTTCGAGCAGACCGACAGGGCTGCCCGCACCGGACGGAACCCACAGACGGGCGAGACCATTCAGGTTCCGGCCAGCAAGGCCGTCAAGGTTTCTGCGGGCACCAAGCTGAAGAACGTCGCGAAAGGCACCGTCGCACCCCCGAAGTGACCTGCTTTTCCAGTATTTGATCACTACCAACCCCCGTTCGTGCTCAATGCGCGGGCGGGGGTTGGTAGCTTCATGGCATGAGTGAGACCAAGAGGCTCGAGCCGGGGGATAGAGCGCCCGTCTTCGCTTTGTCGGACCAGAGCGACACGAAGCTGAAATTATCGGGATTCAAGGGCCGTAAGGTGCTGGTCTACTTCTATCCGAAGGCCGACACGCCCGGCTGCACAACCCAGGCGTGTGGCTTGCGAGACATACTCGGTCAAGTCGGCGATACAGCGATCCTGGGCATCAGCCCCGACGAACCGGCGCGGCAGAAGAAGTTCGACGATAAGTATTCGCTCGGGTTTCCACTGTTGGCCGATACCGACCACGCAGTTGCCGAGGCATACGGGGTCTGGGCTGAGAAGAGCATGTACGGACGCAAGTACATGGGTATCGTGCGCTCAGCATTTCTCATCGACGAACAGGGCAAGGTCGCCGAAGCGTGGTACAGGATCAGCCCCAAGGACACACCGACCAAGCTGCTGAAAGCATTGGCGTCATGACTGAATTCCCCCATCCACGAGAGATCATTCCGCATCGCGCACCGTTTCTGTTCGTGGACGAGATCATCGAATTGAAGCCCGGCGAAAGCGCCAAGGGCCGATGGAACCTGACCGGTGACGAGGAGTTCTTTGCCGGGCATTTTCCAGGACGACCGACTCTTCCCGGAGTTCTCATGGTCGAAGCCATAGCTCAGATGGGCGCCGTCGCACTTCTCGGTGGCGGTTCCCACCAAGGCAAGCTCGCACTATTTGGCGGCGTCGACAAGGTGCGGTTCCGTCGCCAGGTCGAACCGGGTGATGTGCTGGACCTGGAGATCGAGTTGGGACGGATGTCTGCGCGTGCCGGAAAGGGTCACGGCCGGGCATCGGTGAACGGCGAGACGGCTTGTGAGGCCGACCTGCTGTTCGTACTGGTCGACAATCCCTAGTTCCATACCGGATCGGACCTTGTCGATTGGTGTCACACAGTCGGTGTCGCACAGTCGCGGCCAATCAGTTGGTGTCGATACGCTCAGAGCATGACCGCCGCTCTTGTGTCCACCAAGATCAACTCACCTATTGGACCGTTGGTGCTAGAGGCCACCGAGGACGGACTGGTCGGTCTCTCGTTTGGCTCGGAAGATTCTGAGCGCGGCGTAGGTAGTGACGTTGATGATGGAGGCGTGGTAGTGGAGTCGTCTGGAGAAGGACCGGATTCGCAAGCACAGGCGCGTGGTCATCTGATCAAAGCGGTTGACCAGGTGATCGAGTACCTGAGCGGTCGCCGGGAACGGTTTGATGTGCAGATCGATTGGTCACGTTCGTCGGGGTTCCGGCAGGACGTTCTACGAAGGCTTCTTGAGGACGTCGACTTCGGAAATGTGGTTACCTATGGTGAGCTTGCAGGCCTTGTGGGCAAGCCCAGAGCGGCGCGGGCGGTTGGTACCGCCATGGCGACAAATCCAATTGCGGTGGTTGTTCCTTGTCACCGTGTCGTGCGCGCGGGAAGGGTCGTTGGTGCCTACGGCGGCGGCGTCGAAGCGAAGCAGTGGCTGCTCGAACTCGAGGGAGCCGTCACCGGATCCTGATCAGTCGGGCGGTGCGATGACCAGGCATCCGTTGTGGCCACCGAATCCGAACGAGTTCGAAAGCGTAGGACCGGGTTCCCATGAGCGCGGTTCGCCAGCCACGACGTCGATCGGTGGCAGTTCTGGGTCGAGGGAACGGTGACCGTCAGTGGGCGGTATCAACCGCTTCTGCATCGACAGGATTACCGCAACAGCCTCAAGTGCTCCAGCGGCACCCAACGAGTGTCCTGTGACTCCCTTGATGGATGTGACCGGTGGCCCTTCGGTGCCGAAGACCTTCGCTATGGCATCCGCTTCGGCGGCGTCATTGAGCGGGGTGGAGGTCCCGTGTGCATTTATCTGGCGGACCTGGTCCGGCTCGATCCCGGCATCATCCAAGGCGAATCGGATGCATGCAATTGCACCCACGCCACCGGGGGATGGCGCCGTGATGTGGTGGGCGTCAGCGGTACTTGCCGATCCCAGGATCTCAGCAAGGATCGTTGCACCCCGTGCCTTGGCAGCTTCCCACTCCTCGAGCACCAGAATGCCACCACCCTCGGCAATCACGAAACCGTCCCGGTCAGGGTCGAACGGCCTTGAGATTCCCTGACTGGAAATGGCGGTCATATTGGTGAACCCCGCGATTCCAGTTGGAGTCATCGCCGCCTCGCTGCTGCCGGCCAGGACTGCATCGCACCGACCGGTGGCGATCATCCTTGCGCCGTTGCCGATGGAATGGGTTCCTGCGGCGCATGCGGTGAGCGTGTTTTCGCACGGCCCCTGCCATCCGTATCTCATGGAAACGCCAGCGGCAGCCGCATTGGCCATGATCATGGGTACCAGAAACGGGGAGACCCGTCTCGACCCCTTCTCGTGGTTGATGATCACCTGCTCCTCGGTGGTGATCAGACCACCAACGCCGGTTCCGATCCATACGCCCTTGCGTAATGGGTCGTACGGTGGCTCGCCGGCCTGCCCCAATGCCTCTGCTGCAGCAGCGAAGGCGAACTGGGTGAATCGATCAGCCCGACGAGCCTCTTTGGGATTGTCGAACCACTGCAGTGGGTCGAAATCCGCGACGTGGCGTTGGCTGCCTTCCTGTGGTGCGAGCAGACCATTCCAAAAGGCTTCCTTCCCGATACCGCATGGTGCGACCACGCCGAGACCGGTCACCGCAACCCGGCGACGTTCCGGCAATGGTCGCCCTACGTGATCGGGAGCGTTCACAGCTTCGAGTTGACCAGTTCGAGGGCCTGGCCGACGGTCTCGATTCCGTCGAGTTCGGTTTCGTCAATGCTGATGTCGAACTCTTCTTCGAGGTTCATGACCAGTTCGACCAAGTCAAGGCTGTCGGCATCGAGGTCGTCACCGAAACGAGCTTCCGGCTTGATCTTGTCGGCGTCGACCGCGAGGGTCTCCACTGCACACTTCTTGAAGCGTTCGAGGGTGTCATCACTCATTGTCAGGTGCTCCTGATTCTCGGTTGGTTGATTGATGTAGAGAATTGCCGATCCCGGTGGTGGTTGGGTTACCACCCACCACCCATCCCCAGACCTCCGTCCACGGGAATAACCGCACCGGTAATGTAGGCGGCTTCATCGGACGCGAGGAAGCGTACGGTGGATGCGACCTCGATGGGTGCACCCAGTCGCTTAGCGGGGACCGCTGATGCAATCAGATCTCGACGGTCTTCGCTCAGCGCCTCGAGCATTTCTGTTTCGATCGGCCCTGGCGCAACCACGTTGACCGTGATGTTCCGAGAGGCGAATTCGCGGGCCAATGATCGGCCGAGGCCTATCAGTCCGGCCTTGGAGGCTGCGTAGTTGGCTTGCCCTGCCTGTCCCGAAGATCCGACGATGGAACCGATGAAGATGATCCTGCCCCAGCGGGCCCGGGTCATCTTGGTGAGCGCCCGTTTGGCCATTTTGAAGCCACCGGCGAGGTTGGTCTCCAGCACCTTGTCAAAGTCGTCGTGACCCATGCGTAGTACGAGCATGTCAGCGGTGATGCCCGCGTTCGATACGAGGATCTCAACGGGACCGAGTGTTTCTTCGACCTTTGTGAACGCGGCATCCACCTGATCGGCGTCGGTTACGTCACATTCGACAGCAAGCATGTCGGCGGTGATGTCGTCGGATGGGGGCGTACTGCGGTAGGTGACTGCCACGCGGTCACCCCGCTCGACAAATGCCTTGGCACATGCGAGGCCGATTCCCCGCGTGCCCCCGGTGACCAGAACCACACGACTCATCGGGCTGTCTCTCCTCCCCAGCGCAATACAGCACTGGCCCAACTCATACCCGCACCGAACCCGACAAGGAGAACCACATCACCGTTGTTGATCCGGTTGTTGTCGAGAGCGCTCGTGAGGGCCAGCGGTATGGAGGCGGCGGAGGTGTTCCCGGTGGACTGGATGACCGTCACCGTCTTTTCCATCGGAACTCCGAGGCGTTCGCAGACCGCTTCAATGATTCGGATGTTTGCTTGGTGGGGAACAACTACCGACACGTCAGCAGCGGTCAGGCCTGCTTGCTTCAGGGAGCGCTCGGCCGAATCGACCATCCCTCGTACGGCACGTCGGAAGACCTCGCGCCCCTCCATGCGTATATGCGAACCAATCTCGGCGTAGAGGAGATGGCGTCCGGAGCCATCCGAGCCAAGATCCCAACCCAGCATCTGTCCGGGTCCGTCGACGGCCTCGAGAATCACGGCACCGGCGCCATCACCGAAGAGGACGGCGGTGTTGCGGTCGGTCCAGTCGGTGAGCCGGCTCAGCGTCTCTGCGCCGACGAGCAGTACCCGATTCACGCCCATTGCAATGAGACCGTGGGCGTGGATGAGGCCGTACATGAAACCCGAACAAGCGGCATTGATGTCGCTTGCTCCGCCCTTGACGCCCAGCTCGTTCTCGATGGTCGCAGCCGTGTAGGGCACGGCCATATCGGGTGTGCTGGTGCACAGTAGGACGTAGTCGATATCGTCCGCCGTCAGGTTTGCAGAGGCCAGTGCGGCTCGTGCCGCCTCCAGCCCGAGTTCAGACGTGGTGCCGCCGATTCGACGCTCCTTGATCCCGGTTCGCTCGGTGATCCATTCATCACTCGTGTCGAGGGTCTTCTCGAGGTCCGCGTTCGTAAGGACTTTTTCAGGAAGGGCGATTCCCCATCCCTTTACAACTGCACCACGCATTACTGATCCGTTCTGTTCTTGGCGTCGATGGCAGAGGTTCCATCGTCTGCCACATTCGATGATCCATCTCGTACTTCGCCAGCGCTGTCGTTGTTCTTGACCTTGGCCTCGATACCGGTCTCGACCTCGGAAAGCTTCTCCAAGTCGTCAGGAACGGCAATCGACAGGGTCTTAGCGTCCTTCACAGTCCGCTTGGCCATTCCGGTGAGCACGTTGCCCGGTCCGACTTCGATGAAGGTCGTCACCCCTGCTGATGCCAGATTCACCAGGGTCTGACTCCAGAGCACCGGACTGCACAATTGGGTTACCAGCAGCTTGGACCACTCACGTGCGCCGCCGTGTGCTTCGGCATCGACGTTCGCGTAAACGCCAAGTGTGGGATCTGTGAGTTGAACTGACGTAACAGCTTTGGAGAGGCGTCCCCGGGCGTAAGCCATGAATGGTGTGTGGAAGGCGCCACCGACAGGGATCGGCAGAACTTTCTTGGCGCCACGTTCCTTCAGCAGGGTGGCTGCGCTTTCGATTCCTGTGGTCGATCCCGCTATCACAACCTGTCCAGGTGCGTTGTAGTTGGCCACCCAGACTTCGTCGGTGATGTCGGAACAGACTGACTCCACGGCGTCATCGTCCATTCCGAGTACTGCGGCCATGGTGCCGGGGTGACGTTGGGTTGCCTCCTGCATTGCTTCACCACGCTCGTTGACGAGGAACAACCCGGTTTCGATGTCCATCACTCCGGCCGCCACCAGAGCGGTGTACTCACCGAGACTGTGGCCCGCGACCACCTGAGCTTCGACGCCCTCGCGTCGCACGGCATCGAGTGCCATGAGTGCTGTAATGAACGTCGCCACCTGAGCGTTGCGTGTTGCCTTCAGTTCCTCTGCATCGGCGTATAGGAGCAGATGTCCAAGGTCACGTCCGGTTGCCGTTGATGCGTTTTCGACGAGCTCCCACGATGGGTTCTGCGTCCAAGCTTTACCCATTCCGGGTTTCTGGGATCCCTGACCAGGGAACGTGAAAGCGATCACGATGTTGCCTGGTTTTCCATTGCCGAGTGTTCCATTGCGGGACTGTCCGTCGGTGCCCAATCTGGCGTTGGCGACGTTGGTGATGGATTCTGTCGGACCTGTTGGCTGGTGGTTGTCGTCATTGTTCTCGGTTCCTGCGTGCGGCGGGTGGGACTCGAACCCACAAGCCCCGTAGGGCAGCAGGGTTTGAGCCTGCCCTGTATGCCAATTCCAGCACCGCCGCGGGGTACAACACCGTAGCAATTCCACCCGGCCAAGCCCACACCGGGAGATCGAAATCAACATGTGTCGCCTGTCGTTTGTCGATCGGCCCGTAAGCTTTGCTTGATGTCACGGACGAGGATAGAACGCCAACTTGCCGATGTGGCGCAGAAGATGAAGCGCCTCCGTGGCGAGTTGGCAGTGGTCGAGGAGCAACTTCTCCAACTGACCGAAGAGGCCGACGAGACACGTATCCGATCGCTCGTCTCAGAAACTCCGATCGCCGAACGTGAAAATCACGAGGCGCAGCGCCACTTGGACGTGATGAGGCGTCACCGTCAGGAGTTGCAAGTAAAGCTCACAGATTACGAGCGGGCTCAGGACGAACTTCTCGACAAACTGACTTCAATAGGCTGAACCGCGATGCCCACTCTGATGCTCATCGACGGTAACTCGCTGGCTTACCGCGCCTTTTTCGCCCTTCCGACCGATCTGACCACTGCATCGGGCCAGGTGACCAACGCCGTGCTCGGTTTCACGTCGATGCTCGTCAACCTGATCCGTGATCATCGACCAGACCGCATCGTCGTGACCTTCGATCGACCCGAACCGACCTTCCGTCACGAGGTGGTCGATACCTACAAGGCACAGCGTGAGGCTGCTCCGGACATTCTCTACCAACAGCTTGGATTGGTGCGCGAGGTGGTGGAGGTTCTCGGGATCCCCATCGTCGAATCGATTGGGTTCGAAGGTGACGATGTCCTTGCAACGCTGGGGACGCAGGCGAAGGACAGGGCCGAGGATGTTCTCATCGTCACGGGCGATCGCGATTGTTATCAATTGGTCGAAGACCCGCACGTCCGTGTGCTCTACAACAAGCGGGGTGTGTCCGACTACGCCCTCTACGACGAAGCTGGGATCTTCGAGCGCACGGGAGTGCGTCCGGTTGACTACGTGACCTACGCGGCGCTCCGTGGTGACACTTCGGACAACCTTCCGGGGGCACCCGGGGTGGGGGAGAAGACCGCGGCGAAGCTGGTCAACTCATACGGCGATCTCGACGGAATCTTCTCGCATCTCGATGAACTGACGCCGAAGCTCCGTGAGAACCTTGCCGGAGCCGAAGAACGTGTGCGAACCAATGAAGAAGTGATGCGTTTGGTTCGTGATGTGCCGCTTGATGTCGGTTTGGATCGTCTCGATTGGGGTCGGATCGATCTGGCCGAAGTGAAAAAGCTGTTTGATTTCCTCGAGTTCAGGTCGCTCTACGCCAGGCTGGTCGATGCCTTGGGACTCGAGGATGAAGCAGGAACACTCGGGGATGAGGGTGGGCAGGGCGAAGAGAGGGGCCGTGGGCTCGAGGTCGACGTGACCACTCCGGATGGCATTCCGGAAGTGCTTGAAGTCCTTGCACGCATTGCGGAATCGACCGATGATCTCGCGGTGGCAGCCGCATTGTCGGAGCCGGTTGGCTGCTCTTACGTGAAAGGCCTTGCTTTCGTCTTGTCTCGGGAAGACGGTCAGGTCGTCTGGCTGTCAGAGGAGCACCTCTCTGACGCCGGCGTCGCCGGATCGCTCGGGGCGGTCGTTGGGCAATCTGGACGACCTCTGGTTGCCCATGGTGCGAAAGCAATCATGCGGAGCCTGCTCCCGTTGGGAATCGATATCCGATCGTTGGTGCTCGACACCAAGGTTGCTGCCTACCTGATCGATGCCTCGGCATCGAGCTACGAAGTGGGTGGTCTTCTGGAGCGTTTCACGTCGATCCACTTTCCAACTTCAGGTGGCACTGCGAGTGGGCAGCTCGATTTCGGTGGAGACAATGACCCGATTGAAGTCGAGGCAGCCCGGGTGGCGCTGGCCGTCGCCCATCTGGCAGACCCGATGCGTCAATCACTGAAAGCTCTTGGCCTCGACCGTCTTGATGAAGAGATTGAGATCCCTCTGGTCAGAGTTCTCGCCAAGATGGAGAACGTCGGTGTCGGGGTCGACATTGCGTGTTTGGAAAGTCTGAATCGGGACCTGACCTCGGAGGTAGACCGCCTTACCAGAGCGATCTGGGACGCTGCGGGCGAGGAGTTCAACGTGAATTCGACTCCACAGTTGCGGAGGGTTCTTTTCGAGAAGTTGGAGTTGACACCGCACAAGAAGACAAAGACGGGATACTCCACCGACGCGGCAACTCTTGAGAAGCTCGTGGGGGAACACCCGATCATCGAGCACCTGTTGGCGTACCGCGAGGTTGAGAAGCTGCGATCCACCTACGGGGTTGGCCTGATATCTGAAGTCGGTCCAGACGGTCGCATTCACGCCACGTTCAACCAGACTGTGGCCAGGACGGGTCGGCTCAGTTCTGACGCACCCAACCTCCACAACATCCCGGTGCGTACCGAGTTGGGTCGATCGTTCCGAAAAGCGTTTGTGCCAGCGCCCGGATTTGACTTGCTGGTGGCCGATTACAACCAACTGGAACTTCGCTGTATCGCCCACCTCGCTGACGATCCAGGTCTCATAGGAGCCTTCGAATCCGGAACCGATATTCACAGCGCAACCGCCGCGAGGGTGTTTGGTGTCAGTCCGGAGGAGGTCACCTTCGAGCAGCGGTCGCGGGCAAAGATGGTTTCATATGGTCTTGCCTACGGCATGGAGGCGTACGGGCTGGCCCAGCGCTTGGCAATCCCCATCGACGAGGCGCAGGAGATTCTCGAAGCGTATTTCGATGCATTTCCCGCGGTTCATGCATACATGGATCGAGTTGTCGACGAGGCACGCGAACGGGGTTACACGGAGACACTCTTCGGGCGCAGACGTCAGATACCGGAGTTGAGTTCGCCCAATCATCGCATCCGACAGGCAGGTGAGCGTCAGGCGATGAATGCGGGCATCCAAGGCCTCGCTGCTGACATCTTCAAGGTTGCGCTCGTGGGTTTGGACTCGGCACTCGAGACCGGCGAGTTCCGCGCACGATTGATTCTCCAGGTGCACGATGAGGTGCTTCTCGAAGTGCCACCCGAAGAACGAGATGCGGTTCGCCAATTGACTCTCGAAGCAATGCAGGGAGCGTTCGACCTTCGGGTTCCACTGCAGGTCGACATCGCCTTTGGTCGTACCTGGGCTGACGCCAAGGGCTGATCTAGGATCCGACTCGACGTCTCACCTCGAGTTGATTGGAGTTGCGAGTGGCAACCAACCGAAGCAATTCAAGGTGGTTCTGGTTCTTTCTCATAGCGTTTTTCGCGGCGGTTGCCTACGGGGTTGCCGCGTACCCGCACATCGACGACTGTGGAAAGGGGCCACGGTCGTGGAACTGGTATTCGGCGCGTTGGGAGTGTGGCTACCGGGGTTGAAGTTCCGGGGTTGAGGTTGTTGTTTCCTAGGCGGGGCTGGCCTGCCACCTCTTCATATTCCCTCGGATATGCAGATGTAGGGTTTCGATGTGGCTGACAAGATCGATTCTCATGGCGGCGAACCGGTGACGCGTCACTGGTTCGAGCCCCTTGCGGCGCACATGGAGGAGGCTTACCTCCGGTACTCCTTCACCAAAGGCACAGTTCAGGAAATCGAGTTTCTTGTCGATGCTCTCAGGCTGGAGCCAGGTCAACGTATTCTCGATGTGGGCTGCGGCCCCGGGCGTCATGCCAAAGAGTTGGGTCGCAGGGGCTT
>CAYQFM010000044.1:0-12643 GCA_964416735.1 uncultured Iamiaceae bacterium
CCACCCCCGCTCCACCCGGCCAAGCATCGTGGATCACCACCGTTGGCAAGCCCGTCTCGGCCTGGAACGCGGTGGAGACGCCGCCCACGTCCCAGCGGTCGCAGATCGTGAAGAGGGGGAGTATCCCAATCGAAGCGTGTTCCAACGCGTGCAGCGCTCCTGCAACACCGGCTGGCGTCACTCCGGCATCGGCCAGCACCGATGGCGTGACAGTCCACCAGAACCCCGTGGTTTCCAGTTCTGACGGCGGGAGAAACAGGTCCTCAGCGCCAAGCAGTTCTCCCGTCATCACCTCGTAGCGGCGGTAACCGGTGACCCGTGAGTGCACCAGCACGTGTCCCACTCCGAAGCGGGCGGCACCGACGTCACGCGTGGCGGTTTCGTCGAGAATAGTGATCGATGTTTCCGACCGAGGTTGCGTGTACTCGGATCCGTCAGCTTCCTCGACAGTTGCTGTCAGATCTTCTTCATCGAGTTCGAGGACCCGGAATGGCTGGCCCTGGTGCAGGTAGATGGCACCGGGGTGGACCATGGCCGGGGCACGCGAGTGATCGACGGTTCCCACGAGTGTTCCGTCGAGGCGCTCGATGCAGACCTCGTCGGACGACCCGCTTCGTAGTCCGACTCCGTGAGCGGGTCGTCCCCTGGCGGCCCAGACCGCAACCGGGCCCGGACGACCACGTGAACCCCGGGTGCTCACCCGCAGGGTGTCGTTGAGCACCAGATCACGGATGCCGTCGTCGAGTATTCCATTGGGCCACCAACGGTCGTCGGAGTGGTTGAGTGGCAGTTCGTATGCGGCGCACGCAAGGTGGGGCAGAAGCACGAAGGGGTTGGCCGTGTTGATGACAGCGGGTTCCGGAGACCGCGTGAACACTTCGGTGGGGTGTTCCATAAGCCACTGGTCCAACTGGTCATCGCCCGCTACCAGCACGGCCACTGAAGATTGTGAGTCTCGCCCTGCCCGTCCGGCCTGCTGCCACATCGAGGCGATCGTTCCGGGGAAACCGTTCAGAACACATGCGTCAAGACCGCCGATGTCTACTCCCAACTCGAGCGCTGAGGTGGCTACCACAGCCCGTAGTTCACCACTGAAGAGTTCCTGTTCGATCTTGCGTCGCTCAGAGATCAGATACCCGCTGCGGTAGGAGCGGACGGTGTTGCCGAGGCCGGGCGGCAGGTTGCGGCGGATGTCTGCGGCGACGATCTCGGTTCCCTTGCGGCTGCGGCAAAACGTGATTGTGCGATGTCCCGAGGTGATGAGCGCCTTCACCAAACGGGCGGTGTCGGAGTTTGCCGACCAGAGCTTTTGGTCTGTCGGCTCCTCAAAGCCTCCGGCTGGATTCCAGAGTGCGAACCACCGTTCACCGCGCGGTGAACCGTCGTCGCTGATCTCGGTGACCGGCGAGCCGCACAGTTCTGATGCCAACCGTGCCGGCTCGCCGATGGTGGCCGAACAGAACACGAATACGGGGTCGGATCCGTAGTGGGCACATACGCGTCGAAGTCGTCGCAACAGGTGGGCCACGTGTGTGCCGAATACGCCTCGCAGAGTGTGGAGTTCGTCGATCACCACGTAACGCAAGCGTGACAGGAACGTTTCCCAGCGAGCGTGGCTTGGAAGGATGCCAACGTGGAGCATCTCGGGGTTTGTGAGAATCACGTTCGCCCGTGAACGGACCCACTTTCGCTGAGCGGTGGATGTGTCGCCGTCATAGGTGCTGGCTACCAACCCGTCGATGTTCAGGGCAGTCATTGCGCGTAGCTGGTCCTGCGCAAGCGCCTTGGTGGGGAACACCATCAATGCGGTGGAGGGCTGTGAATCACCACTCACGGCTTCGGCAATTGGAACCTGATAACACAGCGACTTGCCCGAAGCGGTGGGCGTCGCAATTGCAACCGAATGACCGGACCTGATCAGGTCGATTGCCTCGGCTTGGTGGCTCCAGAACTTCTTGATGCCTATGGCTTCGCGGACCTCTGGTCGTAGTGGTTGGGACAGGTCAGCGAAGCGTGCCGGAGTGGGCTCGAGCCGCTCGATGTGGACCACTCTCGCATCGCCACGTATCTCGTCCAGAAACCCGACAGACCCGGTGGCTTGAACCTCCGGGCCAACGACAGGACTCACGTGTCAAGTGTAGGGCTACCGAACACCTGATCGACATGCGTGCCGACCGGATCTCCGATGTGAACTTCAGTTGGATGCCCCGAAATGCAAGGTATGCACATGTACCCTGAAGAGCGCGGCCTGATCCCGCATCAACAGACTTGATTCCGCGCCAACAGATTTGAGGATTGCCGGTGCTGTTCAATATCGATGTCGAATCGAAGGACGGTTGGGCCGTTGTGGGCGTGACCGGCGAATTGGATGTTTCCACGGCTCCGAGGTTGCGTGGTCGAATTGTCGACATTGCCACGGACGGAGCCACTCATGTCGTGCTGGACCTGACGGCGGTCGAGTTCATCGACTCCACCGGCCTCGGCGTGATCGTGGGTTCACTCAAGCGTCTGCGGGGTCTGGGTGGCGACCTCCGTTTGGCTGGCGCGGACCGTGGTGTTCAGCGGGTGTTCGAGATGACCGGCCTCGACAAGGTGATGCCCATGCACGCTTCCGCAAACGAAGCAATGGTGTCCTCAGAAGCAGGCGGTTAGCGGACCATGGGCGATGTCCTACTGGAGATCCCGGCAAAGACGGCTTATCTATCGCTTGCCCGCCAGGTGGTTGCTGCGGCGGCTGCGGTGGAGCCGACGTTTCGAACCGAACGCATCGACGATCTCCGGATCGCAGTTTCGGAAGCCACCACCAACGCAATAAGCGCGAACCTCGATCTGAATGCGGACGAACGCATCAAGATCAAGTGCAACCTGGGCGATGACCGCATCGAGGTCGAGGTGGTCGACAGCGGGGCGGGCTTCGACCCAGGAACGGTTCAGTCGGCTCCTGAGGCAACACATCCGGACAGGCTGAACTGGGAAAGCGGGTTGGGCCTTCCGCTCATGAAGGAACTTACTGATGTCACCGAAATCCGGTCGGGCAGCGGTGGCACCCGAGTCCGCCTCGTGGTGTTCCGCACCAGAAAATGATGGTGCGTTACCCAACCTGTTGGGCACCCGGAAGCGCATCCTGAAACTCGCCGTCACGGATCGGGGCGAGTTGCCCTGCGGTCACCTACGCTGAATCCGTGACCGAAGACGAGATCCCGGTACTTCCCAAACCAGACGAACTCTTGGCGCTCCACGGGGTGACTGCAGAGCTCTTCGGAATCCTCAAGGACTGGTTTGACGTTCCCGACGGCGTGACGATCGATCTGCGTGAGGTCGACTCGGCGGTCGCTGAACTGGGGGATCATGTGATGATCGCGGCGATGGCGATGCGCAAACTCCAGGCGCTGCATTTGCTGTCTACTCCCGGTGTCATGACCACCACCGACGTCGTCATCAGCATCATCGGCGATCTGGACCGTGCGCTCATCCAGGCGCCGAACATGCATCTCAAACGAGCGGCGGAATCGACGGACTGGGATGCGGAACTCGCCGGCCTGGACCTCGACATGAACCTCTTCGACAGCGACACATTCGACAGTGATGCAGATGATCGTTCGGATCCATCAGCCCGAGCCGACCATCCATCACTGTCCCTGGAGGGTGATGAATCTCCGGACGGAATTGAGGTCTTCGAGATCGACATGAGCGAGGACGAACTCGACGCTGACGACCTCGAATTGGTTCGTGCACTGCTCGACCTCGACATGTTGGACGGTGTCACGAGTGACGATCTCCGCAGGGATGACGGTCTTGACGGTGATTCGGACGCGGAAGCTGATGACGCCGCCAGCTATGACGCAGCCAGGGATGACGACGGTGACAGCGACGATGAGCATTGGGTTGTCGTCGAGTACGTGGAGTCCGATGACCTCGATGCAAGAATTGACCACTTCCGAGGGCTGCATTCGCTTTTGCACGAAGCGGTCCGCGGTGTGCTCGAGGCCTCACAGGGTGAGATCAGGTATTTCGTGTGAATCACGGAGCCGCCTGTGCACCCATTCGTCATTTGTCGTCGTTTGGTGACAGCCATCGGACATGACCGGTCAGAACAGTCACTGGGATCTCACATGGTTGGGTAGCGACCGTTTTCTTGCTCGTCGCTTCGCCCGTCCGGCCGCATGGTTCCTCCGTGTCGAAGCCAGTGCCGGAATTGTCCTCGTGGCGGCGACGGTGGTGGCGATGGCTTGGGCAAACATCACACCTGACCGATATCACGACTTCTGGTCGACGGTCATGGGCGTGGAGGTGGGTCGGTTTCGCCTGGCGCTGACCTTCGAGGAATGGGTCAACGAGGGTCTCATGGAGATCTTCTTCTTCGTGGTTGCAATGGAGATCAAGCGGGAACTGGTCTCGGGTGAACTCCGCGACCGAAAGGCGGCGGCGCTGCCCGTGGTGGCTGCCATGGGGGGGGTGGTCTTCCCGGCGCTGGTCTTCGTTGCGTTTACCGCAGGCACCCCGGAGGTTCACGGCTGGGGCATTCCTATGGCCACCGACATTGCCTTTGCCGTCGGGATAGTCAGCATGCTCGGCTCGCGGGTGCCCACTTCGCTGAAGCTCTTCCTGCTGACCCTCGCCGTTGTCGACGACCTCGGCGGAATCCTCGTCATCGCTGTCTTCTACGCAAAGGGGATCGCCTGGGTGTGGCTGGCGGCCGCGGTGGCGACGTTTGTTGTGATGTATCTGTTGCAACGCAACAGGGTGTGGTTCCTCCCGGTGTATGTGGTTGCAGGTTTTGTCGCCTGGTACTGCATGCTGCGCTCCGGTGTGCACTCCACCATTGCCGGTGTGGTCATTGGTTTCATCACCCCAACGAGACCGTTGCGCGACGAGGTGGACAGAACAAGCATCGCCGGTGGCCGCCTGAAGAAACCCGAGTTGAGTGCCACCGACGTGAGGGTGGCTTCCAAGCTGATCAAAGACGTCGTACCGGTCAGCGAGCGTCTCATCGACGTCCTTCATCCGTGGAGCGCTTTCGTGGTGGTGCCTATATTTGCGTTGGCCAACGCCGGGATCGATTTGAGGGGCGGAGATTTCGCGGCGGCTATCTCGAGTCGGCTCACGCTCGGCGTCTTCTTTGGTCTGGTGGTGGGTAAGACCCTTGGCGTGAGCGCCGGCGCATTTGGTGCGATCCGCCTGGGTGTCGCGACCAGACCCCGTGGCGCAACGAATCTTCAGATCGTCGGTATAGCAATTGCTTCGGGAATTGGTTTGACCGTTGCGATGTTCATGACGGGGGTCTCGTTCACTGACGTCGAACTTCAGGAGCATGCCAAGCTCGGCATTCTCGCGGCCTCGATGGTCGCGGCCGTGGGGAGTGCCGTGGTGCTCATCGCCGCATCGAGACGAAGAGCAACCAACACGTCCATTGAAGCGCCTATCGACACGCCCATCGACACGCCAGTTCAGCCACCCAATCACCCACCTATTGACAACAGCGTTTGACAACGGGCTATCAGTGCTCTCATTCTTCGGGCTGTGGCAAATCCACTCGTGATCGTCGAATCGCCCGCCAAGGCCAAGACCATCGCCCGTTTTCTGGGCGACGAATTTGTGGTGGAGGCATCGGTGGGCCACGTTCGAGATCTCGCTGTCAAGAGGGATCTTGCTGCTACCCAACAGAAGGAACCCTGGGCCGAATACGGGGTGGATATATACGGGGGCTTCAAGGCGCACTACGTCGTCGACCCCGACAAGAAGGCGAAGATTCGTGAGCTCAAGGCACTGTTGAAGGAGTCCGACGAGCTTTATCTTGCAACTGACGAGGATCGCGAAGGCGAGGCAATTGCGTGGCACCTGCTCGAGGTGCTCAAGCCGCCCGCATCCATGCCCGTAAAGCGCATGGTATTTCACGAGATCACCCCCGAAGCCATCCAGGCAGCGCTGGAGTCGCCGCGCGAGTTGAACAAGCGCCTGGTCGACGCGCAAGAGACCCGGCGGGTGCTCGATCGGCTCTACGGCTGGGACCTGTCCAAGGTGTTGCGCCGTGTGGTTACGGGTGCCAAGTCCGCCGGTCGGGTCCAGAGCGTGGCAACCCGTCTGGTGGTGGAACGCGAACGTGAGCGCATGGCTTTCCGCTCTGCTGCCTACTGGGATCTCGAAGGCGGATTCTCCGACACCGGCGGCAGCCGTTTCACAGCGGCGCTCACCGTGGTCGATGGTGTCAGGGTGGCGACGGGTAAGGACTTCGACTCGAATGGTGTTGTCAAGAGCGGGGTGACGGTGCTCGACGAGGCACGGGCATCGACGCTGGCAGATGAACTGCTGCCGTGTGAGTTCCGGGTTCGCTCGGTCGAACGCAAGCCGTACAGACGTCGTCCGGCGGCGCCTTTCATCACCTCGACCTTTCAGCAGGAAGCTGGCCGCAAGCTCCGCCTCTCGTCGTCACAGGCAATGCGGGCCGCTCAGACTCTGTACGAGAACGGCTACATCACCTACATGAGGACGGACTCGACCACGCTGTCGGCCACGGCGATTTCCGCGGCTCGTGCCGAGATCGCACGTCGATTCGGTCCCTCGTTCATGCCGGACTCGCCCCGCCAATACACACGCAAGGTCAAGAACGCTCAGGAGGCACACGAGGCCATTCGCCCGGCGGGTGACTCGTTCCGCTCGCCGGATTCGGTTGCGCGTGAAGTGGGAAAGATCGAAGCCCAGGTCTACGAGATGATCTGGCAGCGCACGATCGCCTCACAGATGACCGACGCCACCGGCGAGACGGTGACGGTGAAGCTCGGCGCCTCCACCGCTAAAGGCACCGATGCGGAGTTCGCCACGTCTGGAACCGTGATCACGCATCAGGGCTTCCGCCTTGCCTACGTGGAAGGCAGCGATGAGTCGAGCGGCGATTCGGAGACGGAGCGCCAACTACCGCAACTGGACGAAGGTGACGTGGTGCAGGTCCATTCGGTGGTGCCACGCTCGCATGAGACATCGCCACCGGCGCGCTACACCGAAGCTTCGTTGGTGAAGAAGCTCGAGGAATTGGGCATCGGTCGGCCGTCCACGTATGCGTCGACCATCCGGGTGATTCTCGATCGGGGATACGTGTGGAAGAAGGGCAGTGCCCTGGTTCCCGACTGGATAGCGTTTGCGGGTACCAACCTTCTGGAGCGCGAGTTCACAGACCTGGTCGATTACCGGTTTACCGCTGCGCTCGAAGACCAACTGGACGAGGTCGCCAGTGGCCGTTTGGACATGGCCGAGTACCTGAACAGCTTCTACTGGGGTGGCCCTCCCGCCGAGCCGGATGCCATGGCGGAGGGCGGTCTCCGCCACTCGGTCGATGAGTTCACGGCCATGGATATCAGGCCGCTCATCCGCGATGTCAACGCCATTCCCATCGGTGTGGACGCCGATGGTGTTCCGATTGAGGCTAGAGCCGGAAAATTCGGTCCGTATGTGAGCCGGGGTGAGGAAACAGCCTCTATCCCCAGCTTCACCCCGCCAGACGAATTATCACTCGACAAGGCGCTGGAGTTGCTTCGCACGCCCAAGGGTGGACGGCCTCTGGGTACGGACCCGGCTACCGGCGAGACGATCTTCTTGAAGAACGGTCGGTTCGGCCCGTATGTGCAGTTGGGTGAGTTGGTCGAGGGCGGCGACAAGCCCAAGATGGCCTCGTTGTTTACCACCATGTCGGTCGACACCGTTACCGAGGCTGACGCCATTCGCCTGCTGTCACTTCCGAGGGTCGTCGGCCTGGACCCGGCTGACGGCGAAGAGATCACCGCCCAGAACGGTCGGTACGGGCCGTATATCTCGAAGGGCAAAGAGAGTCGGAGTCTCGACAGCGAAGATCGTCTTTTCACGATCTCCCTGGAGGAATCGCTTGCGGTGTTGGCCGAACCCAAGCGCCGCCGTGGCCAGACAGTGAAACCGCCACTGGGGGAATTTGGCCCGGATCCGGTCAGCGGTCGTCCCATGGTGTTGAAGGATGGGCGCTTCGGCCTCTACATCACCGATGGTGAGACAAACGCTTCGCTGCGCAAGGGCGATGACCCCGCCTCCATGACAGCTGAGCGGGCGGCGGAACTGTTGGCGGAGAGGCGTGAGCAAGGTCCTTCCAAGAGGGCCGCAAAGAAGACCACGAAGAAGGCGACCAAGAAGAAGGCGACAGCCAAGAAGACGACCAAGAAGTCGATGGTGAAGAAGTCGGCGGCGAAGAAGTCGGTGGAGTGACCGGTCCGTGGGACCCGCTCCTATGCCCGATTGCCGCGTCCGTGGCCTCTAACGTTGGTTCGTCATGGCTGTGTTGCGTGCCGGCGAGGCATCGACGGGAGATGGTGGAGGAATCGATGCGAGCCAAGCATCTGATTCCGAGCCGATCACGCCGCTGACCGCGCCGGAGGACAGACTCGACGAGATCGAGGTGGCCAGGGCGAGTGGGCGTGTCGACGCGGCCACCGCGGATGTCCGGGTCATGGTTGATCCCACCGATACGACATTCACAGCGACAGCCAATGACAAGCCGGGTTGGCACGTCAGGCTCTTCGGTTCGCACGAGTTCTTCAGGCTCTGGCTGGTGCAGGTTGTATCGGCGACCGGTGATTGGCTGGGGTTCTCGGCGATCATCCTGCTCGCCGCACAGATCGGTGGTGGTGGAGGCGCCGGTGCCATCTCTTTGGTGATGGCCGCCCGGATTGTGCCCGGGTTCTTTTTTGGGCCCCTTGCCGGTGTGCTGGTGGACCGTTGGGACCGACAGCGGGTCATGGTCATCTGCGATATCGGGCGGGCGTGCGTGCTCGGTGCGCTTCCGTTCGTGGACAACCTGGTCGGCTTGGTGGTGGCGTCGCTGGCACTCGAGGTCTTCACGCTGCTTTGGTCCCCGGCAAAAGAGGCGATCACCCCCAGCCTCGTACCTCAGGAGCACCTGACAACAGCCAACTCACTGTCGTTGGGTGCCGCTTACGGAACCTTCCCGTTTGCCGCTCTCCTGTTTGCACTCCTGGCGGGCATTTCCGAACGGCTGGGCGGAATTGCGGCACTGAGCCCGTTGCGACTCAGTCAGATGTCGCTCGCGTTCTATGTCGATGTGCTCACCTTCCTGTTTGCCGCTCTGATGGTCAAGAGGTTGACCATTCCATCGAGGTCAAAGCGGGTTCAGGCGCAGTCGGGAAAGCGTACGGACAAGCGCATCGATTTCTCTGCGACGTTCAGGGACCTGAAAGAGGGCTGGCAGTACATCTTCATCAACCACACCGTGCGTGCGGTGAACCTGGGTCTGGCCACCGGTCTGATCGGTGGTGGGATGCTCATTCCCCTGGGTGCTGTTTACTCCACGGAGGTGCTCGGCGCCGGGGCTTCCGGATACGGCCTGTTCACCACGGCTTTGGGGTTCGGCGTGGCGGCCGGCGCGGTCAGCGTGTCGGTCCTGCAGCGTCGGCTTCCGAAGGCGAAGGTGTTCATCGGTGCGCTGCTGGGTGCGGGTACGGCACTTTTTGTAGCGGCATCTGCCACGACTCTGGCCATGGCGGCAACCTTCGTGTTCGTGATGGGAGTCTTGGTCGGACCCGTTTATGTCATGGGCTTCGTCCTGCTCCAAGAAGAGGTGGACGATGAGTTGCGGGGCCGAGTGTTCAGCGCCCTCAATACCTTGGTGCGGCTATGCGTGTTGATCTCGATGGTCGCTGGCCCGCTGTTGGCCGCTGGCATGGGTCGTCTGTCGTCGTGGCTTACAGGTGGTTCGGTCGAGGTTGGCCCATATGTGATTGACCTCTCGGGAACCAGGCTTGCCCTTTGGTTTGCGGCGCTGATCATCTTTGGTGCGGGCATCCTTGCCATGCGCTCCATCCGGCGCGCCGAGCGGATCAAGGCGGCCGGTGCCGCCAGACATCCGAGTTGCAACGATGCGACTCACAGTGTTGCGACCCACAGTGTTGCGACCCACAGTGTTGCGCCAGCGAGTGATCGGTGAGCGCTAGGTTCATCGTGCTGGAAGGAGGGGAGGGGTGCGGGAAGTCGACCCAGGCTGATTTGTTGGCCGGTGCCCTCGATGCTGTCCTAACTCGTGAGCCGGGTGGAACCGACATCGGTGCCCAGGTCCGTCGGCTGTTGTTGGACCGTCGCACGGTCGGGCTGAATGCGAGGGCCGAGGCACTGCTCATGGCTGCAGACCGCGCTCAGCATGTGGCAGAGGTTATTGCGCCGGCACTGCTTGGTGGACGCCATGTGGTGTGCGATCGATTCACGGGTTCGTCCGTTGCATATCAGGGTTATGGACGCGGAATGGATGTGGGTGAGATCCGGGATTTGTCGGCATGGGCAACCGCCGGTCTGTCTCCCGATCTGGTGCTGCTCATCGATGTTCCCCGAGAGGCTGCGGTGAGGCGGCTGAATCGGGATCTGGATCGCTTCGAGCGGGAAGCAGCGGACTTCCACCAGCGTGTCCGTGATGGTTTCTTAGCGCAGGCCGAAGAAGCATCGGATATCTGGTGTGTCATCGATGGTGATGCCTCCATAGAGATCGTCAGAGGTCGTGTGCGCTCGGCGGTGGCCGGTCGGCTGGGACTGTGACCGTGGCTGATGACGCAGACAGGGACGCATCGGGAATTGATCCCTGGGCCAGTGTCATAGGCCAGCCGCGCGCCGTCGAGGCTATGCGTAGAGCGGCGACCTCCCCGGTTCACGCTTTTCTTCTGGTGGGCCCGAAGGGCAGCGGCAAACGGGCGTTGGCTCGCGCATTTGCGGCAGCGGTGTTGGGTGATGGGCAAGATGACGTTGCCCGCCATGTCGATCTGGCCATGCGTGACATCCATCCAGATCTGACCGTTGTCGAGCGAGTGGGTGCGTCCATTTCCGCTGACCAGGCAGATGAGATCATCGTGCGGGCCAACCGCACCCCCGTGGAGGGCCACCGCAAGGTCCTGGTACTCGACGAGTTCCACCTCGTTGCCGACCGGGTTGGACCAAAGCTGCTCAAGACCATCGAGGAACCGCCCGAGGGGACCTACTTCGTGATCCTCGCCGAAGAGATTCCACCCGGGTTGGTCACGGTTGCTTCCCGTTGTGTTCGAGTCGACCTGGATGCACTGTCGGATACAGCCATTACTCAGCTTCTGGTGGAAGAAGGAGTGGCCACGGACGTAGCGGAGCGTGCCGCGCTCGCATCGGGGGGTGATCTGCACAGGGCCATGGTCTTGGTCACCGACGAGCGTCTTGAACTTCGTCGCCGTGCATGGAGCGAAGTTCCGGGGCGCTTGGACGGCAGCGGAGCGGCGGCCGTTGTAGCCGTGGACGAATTGTTGGCGACGATCGAGGATGCAATGGCCCCACTCGTCACCCGTCAGGAGACCGAGTTGGCCAAACTCGACGAACGGGTCTCGAAGACTGGCGAGCGTGGGTCTGGTCGCAAGGAAATGGGTGAGCGTCACAAGCGCGAACAGCGCCGCTACCGGGCGGATGAGCTGCGATTTGGTCTTATGACCCTGTCGCGCTCTTACAGGGAGAAACTGGTCTCGTCATCGAGGCCCGGGGGTGCTACCGAAGCGATCGGCTTGATAGCGGCGACGTCGGCAAGCCTGAAGCGGAATCCAAATGAACGGTTGCAGCTTGTTGCGTTGTTTGTTGCGCTCGGCGAACTCGATGCCTGAGCCGCTCACTCGGCCGTTGGCTTCGTCTCATCTTTGTCGATGAAATTGGCCAGTTCTTCTGCCGGAAGGGCCTTGGCGAACAAGAAGCCCTGAGCAATGTCACACCCGAGGCTGCGGACGCCCGAGAGTTGCCATGGATGCTCTATGCCTTCGGCCGCCGTCTTGAGGCCGAGCGCACGGGCAAGGTGAACGACGGCGGTGGCCACGGGTGAGCCTTCCCCTTGGGCGTTGAGGCGAGCGATGAATGCTCGGTCCACCTTCAAGATGTCCACCGGGAAGCGCTCCAGGTATGACAGCGACGAGAAGCCGGTTCCGAAGTCGTCAATTGCCAGACGCAGGCCCAATCCCTTCAATTGTTGAAGAATCATGAGGGTGGTGTCCGTGTCGTCCATGAGCACACTCTCGGTGATCTCGAGAATCAAATTGTCTGCTGGCCAGTCATAGCGCTTCAGCACCTTGGCAACGTGTGCCGTGAGACCCGGTGATGAAAGTTGTCTGGCCGATAGATTCACGGCCACCACGAAGTCGGTTGACACGCCGTATTTGTCGACCCAGTGGCGGGCTTGGCGTATTGCTTCTTCGATTACCCAGGTGCCGATACGAACGATCAGCCCGGTCTCTTCGGCAATGGTGATGAACCGACCGGGAAGGACCATGCCTTCATCGGGATGATCCCAACGCAGGAGTGCCTCCACCCCCATGATCTTCTGCGTGGCCACGTCGATCTTCGGCTGGTAATGCAGTTTCAGCTCCGCCCGCTCGACCGCCACTCGCAGTTCACGGTCCAAGCGCAGCCGGTCGTCCACCTCGATACGCATTTCCCGGTCGAAGATCTCAATTCGGTCACGGCCACGGACCTTGGACCGCGACATGGCCACGTCTGCATTCTGGAGAAGTCGGTTGGCAGTTTCGTCCGGGCCCGAAGACAGGGCGACACCGATGCTGGTGGAGAGGAATATCTCCTGATCACCCACAGCGAACGGTTCACCGAGTGCGAGGTCGAGGCGACT
>CAYQFM010000044.1:12736-13690 GCA_964416735.1 uncultured Iamiaceae bacterium
CCAGCACTGTGCCCGAGACTGTCGTTGATGACCTTGAATCGGTCGAGATCGATGATGAGAACCGCCACTCGTGGGTCGCTGTCAACTGACTTGGCAAGCGCTGCTTCGAGATGGTCCTGAATTGCCGCTCGGTTCGGAAGCCGGGTCAGCGGGTCGTGGTTGGCCTGGAATGCCAAACGGCTGTGTACCCGGTCGCGTTCGATGGCAATTGCCGAGAGATGGACCGCTGTCGACACCACGGCCATCTCACGCTCGGTTGGAGCACGGGAGGTGCGGTAGTAGATGGCGATGGTTCCCAGAACGTCGTCTGATTCGGTGGCCGTGATCGGATGTGACCATGCCGCGTGGTATCCGGCGTCGATGAAACCCGCGCCTGCGGCGCCGAACAACGGCGAACCGTCGATCTCTTCGACGATGACGGGTTGGCGGGACTGAGCTGCCATCGCACACGGCCCGCCCACGTCCGCTGCAATAGCGTTGTTTATTGCCTCCATCAGCGTCGGGCGGGTCACCGGCTTGAATTCCTCACCCGTCCCCACTGTGACCGGGAAGCACGCTGCCGTTCCTCCCGTGTGGTACTCGATCAACTCGATGATTCGTTCAAGTACATCGTGCACCGGCGCACCCTGCGCAATCATCTCCAGCACCGCTGCTTCGTCTTCGAGCAGTTCATGGGCAAGGGTGATTTCGGTGATGTAGCGGGAGGTGACGACGATGCCCCGGATGCTCGGATCTTCGAGGTGGTTGACGGCCGTCAGCTCGACAAACTCGTAATAGCCGTCCTCGCCTACCACCCGGAGCACCTCGGTTACCGGTTCGCCCGGATTGGCCATCAGACGATCGAGCGCATCAAAAATCTGCGCCTGACCTTCATCAGCCACGGTCAGGTCGGCCCCGAGGCGGTTCCAGAAGAACGACCGCAAGGACAAGGACGGCAAGCGCCGATGGAACAAC
>CAYQFM010000045.1:0-6359 GCA_964416735.1 uncultured Iamiaceae bacterium
GACCCCGCGCCGGCAAGGATGCACAGAGGTGCGGAGCCTGAGATGACTGCACTCCGCTGTGCACTATCCAGGCCGACCAAGAGCTCATCGGGTTCCATCATGTCGACACTACCCACCCCGACCGACAAGAGGTGCGGCTTGAGCCTTAGAGAGCTCCGCGTCGATGACGTTCGAATCAATGTCGATACATAGGCCATATGAATCAAATTACTTACTTGCCTGATAATCGACTTGACGACCTCGTTCGAACAGCTAAAAACTATCGCATGATCGGATCCGGTAAGGGCGGTCGACCTGGCGTTCGAGGGTGCAATAATTTGGCACGAACCGCAACAAAAGCGAGGGATTGATCTAATGATGCCGATGGATCCGTTTCCACCATTCATGGAACAAGAAGGTGGACCTGAAAAATCACGATCCGCGAGGACAACTCGCGCGATGGGACTCTCTCTTGGCGTGGCTGCACTTGTTGTCGCCGTTGTTGGCGTTGGACGGTCGATGTCCGGCCAATCGGGGAACGATACAAATCAATTTGCGATGCCAACTACACAACCATCGACAGTGCTGGTAGAGGGAGCCGGCAGTGGCGAAATTGCCAGCTGGACGATTCCGTTTGACCGGATCGCAAGTTGGGGACGAGTGCCGTCGGGTGAAGAGCTTTCGAAGCAGAGCACAAATCTGTGTGGCGATTTGGCGTCTGGCAACTCGGGCTACCGCGGTAGTGAGTTTGAGCGATTCAGGGTAAAAGGCATCCGTTATGAAGTATCTGTGAGCGGTCCGAACGGTGTTGAGCAGATGACACTGGTGTGTTCCACCAACAATGTTGCTGTCAACCAGTTGACAATTGGACCAGGACCTGATGGCGCCTCCGTAGCATGTCCAGAAGACAAACCGAAGGTCCGTGAGCGAACGGGTGCGGTCTATTTTCGAGGAACTGGCCGCTTTGGAGACCCGAACAAGCTCTCGAGCTTGCCTGCACCAGATAGGTTCGACAGACACAAGGGTAGTTACGGCAGCGGCAACGACGGCCTATGGAACTATTGGTATTACAACCCGAGCCTCGACACCCCTGCGGTTCCAGTTCTGTGGCTGGTTTGTCAGTAGTTACGGCAATTCAACCGCACCCATGTAACTGCTGGAGGAGTGCCAGCCACCTATGACGAGATAGAGCAAGGATCTCCGGTAATAGTGGTAATAATGTTTGTACCTTTGCAATTTGCGTGGCTCGACCGCGCGTTCCAGTAAGACAGCGCTGAAAGGTTGTTAGGTTAGACTCGGCGGATGGCGTATCCAGAGGACAATCTCCACCCAAGCGAAGAGTTGGTCATTCACACCCACCCTCACTGGTTCTACATGGCGTCGTCGGTCGTGCTGCTCGTGGTGAGTGTGGCGTTCGGGATCTTCGTGCTGGCAAGGGATTGGCCAGGATTTGTGAAAGCCGTGGCCGCTGTCTTTGTGCTCGGCACGCTTGTTTATGTGATCGATCGGTATATTCGCTGGGCCACGACGCACTTCGCTCTGACGTCTGACCGCGTTATTTACAGGTCGGGTGTGATTGCCAAGAAGGGAATTGAGATTCCCCTCGAAAACATCAATGCGATTCACTTCAGCCAGACCATCTTCGAGAGGATGCTCGGCCTTGGCGATATCCAGATTGATTCGGCGAGCGTGAGTGGTGTTTCGGAGTTCGAGGACATAGCTCACCCGGATCGGATCCAGAACGAGATCTATCTGCAGATGGAAGCTAACGACCAGCGCCGATTCACCGGAGCGGCACCGGTTGTCCAGCAGGCATCCATCCCCGAGCAGATCGAGCAACTCGGTCGTCTGCGAGATGCCGGCACCATCAGCGAGCAGGAGTTTCAAGCCAAGAAGAACGAACTACTCGGCCGCATGTGAGTGGCGAGCGGCGTGTTGACCTGTTCAGACCGCGAGGCAAGGCTCTAGTTATGCCAAGAGCAACACATGCCGGGGTCGAGATCGAATACGAGACACTGGGAGACCCTGCGGATCCACCGCTTCTGTTGATCAGTGGCCTCGGATCGCAATTGGTCAACTACGAGGTCGAGTTCTGTGAAGGGTTCGTCGATCGAGGATTCTTCGTCATCCGCTTTGACAACCGCGATGTCGGCCTGTCGACGAAGTTCCAAGGCGATGTCGATGTACTCGAAACGTTCATGGAGACGATGGCTGGCAACGCTCCGCCGGCGCCGTACGTGCTATCGGACATGGCAGATGATGCCGTGAGCGTCCTGGATGCCCTAGGACTCGACCGGGCGCATGTGCTCGGCGTGTCCATGGGCGGAATGATCGCCCAGACCGTGGCAATTGAACACCGTGATCGTGTTGCGTCTTTGACATCGATCATGTCGACCACGGGGGACCCCGATGTCGGTGGGCCGGACCCGGACCTGATTCCGCTGCTGTTGGAGAAGGCCCCGACGGAACGTGGCGCCTACGTCGAACATCAGATGGAAGGCGATCGTCTACTGGCTGGCCCGGACCATTTCGATCCGGAGTATGCGCGCATGAAGGCGGAGCGCGCATATGACCGCCGCTTCTTTCCCGAGGGCATCGCACGCCAACTGGTTGCGATTCTGGCGTCTGGTAGCCGTTCGGCGGAACTCAGGCGCCTGGACATGAAGGCGCTTGTGATCCACGGAGACATGGACCGCCTGGTGGATGTGTCCGGAGGCGAACGCACGGCGGAATGTCTGGCCGGGTGTGAACTGTTGATCATCGAGGGCATGGGGCATGACCTGCCACCCGAGCACTGGGCGAGGGTGATTGCGGGTGTGACAGCGCTTGCTGCCCGTGCCGGGACTTGAAATTCATACATCCCAATAGAAACGCAGACTGGGGAAATAGTGGGCCCACTGGCAGGTGTGAAGGTTCTGGAAGTTGCGGGAATCGGTCCCGGACCGTTCACCGCAATGATGCTGTCGGATATGGGTGCGGAGGTGATTCGAGTAGACCGTGCCGCAACCGTCATTGGCGGTGATCCCGACAATCCTCCGGGGGACGTGCTGAACCGTGGCCGACGTTCGATCGGCATCGACCTGAAGAATCCAGACGGGGTGGAGGCGTTTCTTTCTCTCGTCGAGTCAGCCGATGCGGTTATCGAGGGATTTCGACCCGGAGTGTGTGAGCGCCTCGGCATCGGTCCAGACGTCTGCCTTGAACGCAACCCAAGACTGGTCTTCGGTCGCATGACCGGGTGGGGACAAGAGGGGCCTCTGTCTCAGAGTGCAGGCCACGACATCAATTACATCTCGATCGCTGGCGTGCTGGATCCGATCGGGCGAGTGGGCGAGCGTCCGATTCCGCCGTTGAACCTGGTAGGCGATTTTGGCGGTGGGGGGATGATGCTGGCGTTCGGTGTGGTGTGCGCTCTCCTCGAATCCGCAACGTCGGGCAAGGGTCAGGTGGTCGACGCCGCCATGACCGACGGATCGGCCGTGCTCGCCACCATGTTTACGGGCCTGCGTGAGATGGGTGTCTGGAATGACGTGCGTGGAACCAACATGTTGGACACTGGAGCGCACTTCTATGAGGTTTACGAGACCTCAGACGGTGGCTTCATGTCGGTGGGCGCAATAGAGCCGCAGTTCTACGCCCAGCTACTCGGCGGTCTCTGCTTGGCCGACGATGCAACCATGCCCGATCAGGGAGATCAACAGGCGTGGTCGGCCCTCAAAGAGCGATTTGCAGATGTCTTCAGAACGCGCACCCGTGACGAGTGGACGGCGACCTTCGACGGAACCGATGCCTGTGTTGCTCCCGTGCTCTCGATGCTCGAAGCGCATGACCATCCGCACAATGTCGCCCGTGAGACGTTCACCACGGTGGCAGGCGTGGTTCAACCAGCACCCGCTCCCAGGTTTTCGAGGACAGTGCCCGTCATTCAGGGCCCGCCATCGTTCCCGGGCCAGCACACGGATGAGGTCTTGTCTGACTGGGGCATTCCACAAGAGCGGGTAGTTGCACTGCGTGCGTCTGGCGCAATCGCATGAGCCGGTCGTGCTGATGGCGACCCTGGTCTGTTTCCACGCTCATCCGGATGACGAATCGATCTCGACGGGAGGCACCATGGCCAAGGCCGTGGCCGCGGGCCACGAAGTTGTGCTCGTTGTGGCCACCCGTGGAGAACTCGGCGAGGTACAACCCGGTGTTCTCGCCGAAGGTGAGGAACTGGGGCAACGACGGATGGTTGAGACCCAGCGATCAGCAGAGATCCTCGGCGTTTCGCGCGTTGAGTTCCTGGGATACCGGGACTCGGGGATGATGGGTGACCCCTCGAACGACAACCCTGCCAGTTTCTGGAAGGCAGATATGGACGAAGCTGCCGATCGTTTGGCGCTGATCCTCGATGATGTAGCCGCCGACGCATTGACCATTTATGACGACCACGGTGGTTACGGTCACCCGGACCACATTCAGGTCAACCGTGTGGGCCACTTGGCAACACAGCGTGTCAACGTGTCGCGCCTCTATGAGGCAACCATGAACAGGACCCGGATTGCTGAGCTCATCCGGGAGCGGATGACAGGGTCTGGAGAGGCCGGCCTCACCGATGCCGCCAGGGCTCAGGCACGCTCGGTCGAGGCTGACGTGAATTTCGGATCTCCGGCGGCGATGATCACACACGCCTTGGATGTCACGGCCTATCTGGACCGCAAGCGTCGCTCGATGAGCGCACATTCAAGCCAGATCGGTCCCGAATCGCACTTTTTGGCCATGTCCGACGATGAGTTCGAAGCGGCTTTCGGTACAGAGTGGTTCATAGCCCCGGGTGTTCACAGGGCCCCGGGTGAACCGTTTGTGACCGATCTGTTCAGCTAGCGCTTCGGTCACCGGTGACGGTGAGGATCTCCGCGCCGGAATCCGTGACCAACAGGGTGTGCTCGAACTGTGCAGTGCGGCTCCCATCGGCTGTAACGGCTGTCCAGTCGTCGTTCCACATGTGGTGTTGCCAGGTCCCCATGGCGATCATCGGCTCGATGGTGAAGGTCATTCCAACCTCCATGGGGGTGGTCAAGCGAGGTTCGTAGTAGTGGGGGATCTGCATGTCGGTGTGGAACTGTTCACCGATGCCGTGGCCGACGAAAGCTCTGATGACCTCGTAACCGTTGGCCTCGGCGTGAGTCTGAATTGCCCTGCCGATGTCCGAGATGGGGCGGGACGGCTTGACGGCCGCGATGCCCTGGTCCAGACACTGCCTGGTGACCTCTACGAGTCTGGCCGAGTGCTCGTCGATGCTTCCCACCGGGAAGGTCGCATTGGTGTCTCCGTGTACGCCTTCCAAGAATATCGTCACATCGATGTTGACGATCTCACCGTTGCGCAGTGCCCGGTCGTCGGGAATTCCGTGGCAGATCACCTCATTCACCGACGTGCAGACGCTCTTGGGGTAACCGCGGTAGTTGAGTGGGCTCGGATACCCACCTCGAGCGATGGTGGCTTCGTGGACTATCGCGTCGATCTCATCGGTGGTCACTCCGGGCGCCACTGCCCTACCTGCGATTTCAAGGATCTCGGCAGCGGCCCTACCGGCTCGACGCATGCGGTCGATGACATCCGGTGATTTGATTCGAGGTTCACCATGGCGCTGCGGATTGCCAGAGATCGCATAGTCGGGTTTGGGAATCGAATCGGGGACCTGTCGCGTCGGGCTTTGCCGACCCGCACGTACCTGATTCTCTGGAGCCTTGTGGCACCGCTTGTATTTCTGGCCGCTACCGCACCAGCAGGGATCGTTTGATTTCAACATCGCAATCCGAAGTGTAGGACCGCATGGCTGAAGTGCTACCAGCGAGCGTTTGTCGCTGGTAGCTCGGGAGGGGGACGGTAGCCTCAGGGGATCCAGTTGACCCAGCTGACTCTCGGAAGCCAGGTTCGATGTCTTTCCGCACCCTGTACAACTTTCATGAGACCTTTGCGCTGTTCGTTGTCATCTCCAATGGCGTCATGGGAATCTGGGCTACCGCGGCGCATTGGGTGAAGCAGCTTCGGGGCAAGCCGATGTGGTGGGGCGTGATAGTCGCTCAGGTTTCGATCTTCATTCAGGTGATCGCGGGCGTGGCGATGGTGGCTCAACACAAGGTGAAGGTCGAGCAGTTTCACATGTTCTACGGATTTGTGGCGCTTGCAGCCGTCGGCATCATTTACAGCTACCGGTCACAGATGCAGCACAAGATCTACTTGCTGTACGGCGGTGGAAGCTTCTTCCTGATGGGGTTGGGTATCAGGGCGATGCTGCTGGCAACACCGTCGTGACGGCCAGAAAGGCTCAGCCGGCGAGACGCTTGTCGAGTTCGGTTAGCTGATCGCGCAGCTCAGTTGGGAGTTGCTCGCCAATG
>CAYQFM010000045.1:6369-13660 GCA_964416735.1 uncultured Iamiaceae bacterium
TCAAAGTGAGCCTCGATCTGGGGAACTTCGGCGCGCCAGTGTTCGGGGTCAACTTCGAGGATTGCCGACATGGTGGCGTTGTCGAGATCCAGCCCACTGAGGTCAAGCGAAGCCGGCGTGGGGACCATTCCGATGGGGGTCTCGGTGGCATCGGCGGTGCCGGGGGCACGTTCGAGAATCCACTTCACGACGCGGCTGTTCTCGCCGTAGCCGGGCCACAGGAACTTGCCGTCGTCGCCCTTGCGGAACCAGTTGACCCAGTACATCTTCGGGAGCTTTTCGACGTCGGTGGCCTGGCCGATGCTCAGCCAGTGGTTGAAATAGTCGCCCATGTTGTAGCCGCAGAACGGCAACATGGCGAACGGATCAAAGCGCAACTCGCCCACCGTGCCCGCTGCGGCAGCGGTCTTTTCCGAAGACATGATCGATCCCAAGAAGACCCCGTGTTCCCAGTTGAAGGACTCGGTCACCAAAGGCACGTTGGTGGCGCGGCGTCCACCGAAGAGAATCGCTGAGATCGGCACACCCGCCGGGTCCTCCCACTCCGGTGCAATGGATGGACAGGCAGCGGCTGGAGCAGTGAAGCGGGCGTTCGGGTGGGCTGCGGGGGTTTCGGACTCGGGTGTCCAGTCGTTGCCACGCCAGTCGACCAGATGCGCTGGCTTCTCGTCGGTCATCTGTTCCCACCAGACATCGCCGTCGTCGGTGAGGGCGCAGTTTGTGAAGATGACGTCGGAATCCAGCGAGCGCATGGCGTTGTAGTTGGTCTCGTCCGATGTGCCCGGAGCAACGCCGAAAAAGCCTGCTTCGGGATTGATCGCATAGAGCTGGCCATCGTCGCCGAACTTCATCCACGCAATGTCGTCGCCAACTGTCTCCACCTTCCAGCCGGGAAGGGTGGGGACCATCATCGCCATGTTGGTCTTGCCACACGCAGATGGGAAGGCCGCTGCGATGTACTTCTTCTCGCCGTTGGGCGGGGTGACGCCCAGGATCAGCATGTGCTCAGCGAGCCAGCCGTTGTCACGGGCCATGGTGGACGCGATGCGAAGAGCGAAGCACTTCTTGCCCAGCAGAGCGTTGCCGCCGTAGCCGGATCCGTAGGACCAGATCTCTCGGGTCTCGGGGAAATGCACGATGTACTTGTTGTTCGCGTCGCACGGCCATGGGACATCCGTTTGGCCCGGCTCCAGTGGTGCGCCAACGGAATGGACGCACGGAACGAACTCTCCGTTGGCACCCAGCACGTCGAGAGCGCCCTGGCCCATACGGGTCATGATGTTCATGTTGACGGCGACATATTCGGAGTCGGTGAGCTGCACGCCGATGTGGGCGATCGGCGAACCCAGAGGACCCATGCTGAAAGGCACCACATACATCGTGCGGCCGCGCATTGCTCCGCTATAGAGCTCACGCATCTCCACCTTCATCTCGGCGGGGGCACGCCAGTTGTTCGTTGGTCCAGCGTCAATCTCACGTTCAGAACAGATGAACGTCCTGTCCTCTACCCGGGCGACATCGGCTGGGTCTGACATGGCCAGATAGCTCGATGGGCGTTTGTCGTAGTCGAGGCGCCGGAATGTTCCGTTGGCGACCAAGAGCTCTCTGAGCCACGAGCGCTCCTCGTCCGAACCGTCACACCAGTGGATGGACGACGGTTGGAGCACCTGGGCCCATTCGTCGACCCACGCAACGAGCTTCTGATTGCTTGTTTCGCCTGACATGACACCTCCGCGAGCTATCTGGTGATCAGGTGGCCCAGCGTCAATGGATCACCCAAAGCGATCCTAGGCGCAGCGGACAGATCGGGAAAACCTCGATACCTGCCCGGCTTGTCAGTCGAAATCTGGAGTGGTCATGTCTTCCTCTGAGCCGAGGCGCAGGTGACCGGCGAGATTTCTCGAGTCCAACTCAAACAACACCCTCTGACCCTGACGGACCATCCTGAGAATGGAACCCTCGAGGGCATTCGGCGCGAGTTCGTATTCCTCGAGGTTGGTATCGCAGACGATGACACCTATGCCGGTGTCCGGGTCGTAGGCCTTGATGACACCCTGCACGTCAGCGGGCAGCCTTGGTGACCTTGCCGGCCTTGAGGCATGACGTGCACACGTCGAGCCGCTTCGGCGATCCGTCTACGAGGGCGCGAACCCGCTGAATGTTGGGGTTCCAGCGTCGCTTGGTACGCCGATGCGAGTGGCTCACGGCCATACCGAACGACGGCTTCTTGCCACAGACTTCGCATTTTGCTGCCATGGGACACCTCAATACCGGTAACAGTTGCGGAGAGCAAAGATAGCAGCGGACATCTTGGCGAAGACAATCGCCACCCGTGCGCGCAACCGGTACCATCCTTGCCGGATGAGTCACACCATGTTTCTTTTGTCGCGAGATGCCGACGACGTCAACCCAGAGGCCGCTGTGTCATGACCGCGTCTCTCGATCATCTCGGTCCCGACGATCTCCACGAGGTCGTTCGCGTGTTTGCCGAGGCACTAACAATTCACCGTGAGTCGATCAATCGACTCAACGTGTATCCGGTTCCCGATGGAGACACCGGTACGAACATGTCGCTCACGGTTGCGTCGGTGTTGGAGGAACTCGACACGACCATTACCGCCGGCGGCGGTGAGACCATGGAAGCTGTCTGCAAGGCCATCAGTCACGGGTCGTTGATGGGGGCGCGGGGGAACAGCGGGGTGATCCTCTCGCAGGTGATGCGCGGGCTCACCTCGGTGATCCGTGAGGCGGAGAGAGTTGATGGACGGGTGTGGGCAGATGCAATGACCGCTGCATCGACCGCCGCGTATGAAGCGGTGATGCACCCGGTGGAGGGCACCATCCTCACGGTCGTACGTGAAGCTGCCTCTGCGGCAATCGCCCGAGCCGATGCGGAGGGCGCGCTCGTCGATGTCCTCGATGCGGCGTCGAAGGCTGCGGACTTGGCGCTCGAGGACACGCCGAGATTGCTCCCGGTGCTCGCCGACGCCGGCGTGGTCGATTCCGGTGGCTCCGGTTTTGTGCTGTTTCTCGACGCACTGCTCAACGTCGTGGATTCGAGACCCGTCCGTGAACCCAAGGTTGGTGAAGGGATGACCGGGGCTGTTCCACCATTGCTTCACGCTTCGGTTGAACAGGCTCGCATGGGTGCCGAAGGTGAAGCTGGTGTGGCCGACCTGCGGTATGAGGTCATGTTCTTCTTGGATGCACCCGACGGGGCAATTGCCGGTTTCAAGGATGTCTGGGCAACCATCGGCGGGTCGATCGTGGTGGTGGGCGGTGACGGTCTGTGGAACTGCCACATTCACACCGATGACATCGGAGCGTCGATCGAGGCGGCCATGGACGTCGGTAGGCCGCGTCAAATAAGGGTCTCGGACCTGCGCGAAGAGGTCGAGGAAGAGCACTGGGTGCGCGAAGCCGAACCGTTGCCACCCGAACCGGCGTCGCTCAGTGAGCCTGTCACGACCGCTGTCGTGGCCGTGGCGATGGGAGATGGGATCAGACGGATCTTCTATTCGCTCGGCGTGCGTGGGATGGTCGACGGTGGTCAGACGATGAACCCGTCCACCGCGGAACTGCTCGAGATTGTTGAGGCGGTTCCCGCCGATGAGGTCGTGATATTGCCCAACAACAAGAACATCGTGCCGGTGGCCGAACAGGTGGGCGGCCAGACCACCAAGACGGTGCATGTCGTGCCTACCCATGGTGTGGCTGAAGGGTTTGCGTCGTTGCTTGCGTATGACCCGCAGTCGCAGGGGGCGGACAATGCCCGGAACATGTCGGCCGCGGCCGATGCCGTGGTGGCCGGTGAGGTCACGCGAGCTGTGCGGGAATCGACCTGTGATGTGGGGCCCATTGCAATGGGTGACTGGATGGGGATCTGTCGGCGAGGAATCGTGGCCTTGGCGCCGACGCTCGACGAGGTGTGCACCGCACTGTTGAGTGAGATCGCCACCGATGATCATGAGATCGTGACCATCATCGAGGGTGAGGGTGCATCGGATGCGACCACACGGCACATAAGCGTCTGGCTCGAGGAGCATTTCCCGCACATCGAAACCGAAGTGCATCGCGGCGGTCAGCCTCTGTATCCGTATTTGTTCGGAATCGAGTAGGTCGCACCGACCCGACCGATGGCGCGTCGACTGACTCAACTCGCAGACATCCCCGTCGACCGGCTCGATGGGGTAGGGCCCAAGCGGGCTGCAGCGCTCGCCAAGGTGGATGTCAACAGCGTTCTCGATCTGCTGACTTACTATCCGAGGCGTTATCTGGACAGGACCCGCGAGGTGCTTCTGGGCGACCTGAAGCCGGGTGAGGAGGCGATGGTTCTGGTGGAGGTCGTATCGATCTCCAGCCGCACCGCTCGGAACCGTCGACGCATGGTAACCGCCGACGTGAAGGACTCCTCCGGGCGCATGCGGGTGACCTTTTTCAATCAGCCCTTTCGTGAGAGGCAGCTACCCGCCGGCACGCACTGCGTGTTGTTCGGTCGTGTGGAGTTGTTCGGGGGGCGCCGACAGATGACCAACCCGATTGTGGATCTGGTGGGTGACCGCACCGGAAGGATCATTTCGATCTATCCGCAATCGGAGAGTGCCGGGATAAACACGTGGGATGTCGATCGGTGGGTCGCCGAAGCGCTGGAGCGAGCGGGTACGTTTGCCGACCCGGTACCCGCCGAAGTCCTGGCCCGCTTCGGGTTGGTGGATCGCACCACCGCATTCAATGACATCCACCGCCCCGAAACCATGGCGGCTGCCATGACGGCCCGGCGTCGGTTGGTCTTCGATGAACTACTACGCGTGCAGATCCGTCTTGTGCAGCGCAAGCGCGAGACCGAACAGAACACATCCGGCGTGAGCCATGTGACCGACGGGGACCTGGTCACGCGCTTCCATCAACACCTCGGCTTCGGCCTCACCGGCGCTCAGTCACGCGCTGTCGACGAGATCATCACGGATCTCGCCGCACCGCATCCGATGCACAGACTCCTGCAAGGTGATGTGGGTGCGGGTAAGACGGTTGTGGCGGTTTCGGCTCTGCTGGTCGCGGTTCAAAGCGGACACCAGGGCGCACTCATGGCGCCCACGGAAGTGCTTGCGGAACAGCACTTCATGAGCGTTCGTCGGATGCTCGATTCAGTAACGGTTGCGGCCGCGAATCCGGAAGTCGACCTCTTCGCCAGTGCCGGGATGGATCGGCCGGTGCGGGTGGAACTGCTCACAAATCGCACAACCGCTGCCGAGCGCCGCCGTCTCGCAGTTGCACTCGAGTCGGGTGAGGTCGACATCTTGATCGGGACCCACGCACTCATCGAGGAGGGAGTGCGGTTTCATTCTCTTGGCGTGGTCGTCATCGACGAACAGCATCGATTCGGTGTGGAGCAGCGAGCCGCGTTGCGGAACAAGAGCTCCGACGGTTCTGTTCCTGACGTTCTGGTCATGACGGCGACACCCATTCCGCGCACCGCCGCCATGACCGTGTACGGCGATCTGGATGTCTCGGTGCTCGACGAGTTGCCACCGGGTCGCACTCCGATTCGGACAGTGTGGGCGCGCACCGAGGACGAACAGGAAGAGGCGTGGGTGCGCGTTCGCTCAGAGGTGGGCGCGGGTCGTCAGGCTTATGTGGTGTGCCCACTGGTGGAGGAGTCGCCAAAACTGGAGGTTGCATCTGCGGAGGAGACCTTTGAGCGTCTGGCGAACACGGAACTGAAAGGGCTGACACTCGGGCTTCTCCACGGACGGGTCCGCCCGGTGGACAAAGAACAGGTCATGGAGCAGTTCCGCACGGGGAAAACCGATGTGCTGGTGGCCACAACGGTGATCGAGGTCGGTGTCGATGTTCCCAACGCGACGGTGATGGTGATTCTCGATGCCGATCGTTTTGGGATTGCCCAACTCCACCAACTTCGCGGTCGTGTTGGGCGTGGAGCCGACCGCTCGTATTGCTTCCTGGTGGCTGATCCGACCGACACCAAGGGTGATGAACGAAGCATTTCGGTAGCGCGCCTCGAGGCGATGGTCCGTACGACCGATGGTTTCGAATTGGCCGAGATCGACCTGGACCTGCGTGGGGAGGGGACGATCATGGGCGAGCGCCAGAAGGGGCGCAACGATCTGAAGCTGGCATCGTTGCGTCGCGATCGCGAGTGGGTCGCCCATGCCCGTGCTGTGGCAGGGGAGTTGGTCGGCGATGATCCGACCCTTGCTTCGTTCCCGATGCTTGTTGACGAAGTAGATGCGCTGTTACCCGGTGATGACGCCGCCGACTTCCTGTTCAAGTCATGAGGGTGATTGCCGGCTCAGCAAGAGGGCGCAGGTTGATGGCTCCACCGGGCAGCAACACGCGCCCGACCGGCGACCGCGTGCGTGAAGCGGTGTTCAACTCCCTGGGCAGCCTGGGAGTTGTGGATGAGGCGCGAGTCCTCGACCTTTTTGCAGGTACCGGAGCAATGGGAATTGAGGCATTGTCTCGTGGGGCACGCCATTCAACCTTCGTGGAGCGTTCCCGGGAGGTGGCGATGGTGATCGACAAGAACCTGGCGACAACGGGATTGACCGACAGGGCGTCGGTCATCGTGTCCGATGTGGATGCCTTTCTCCGCTCGGATCACGAGGCCCATGATCTTGTGTTTGCCGACCCTCCATACGGTTTTGGGGAGTGGCTGGAACTTGCATTGCAGGTGGAACGCATCGCACCGGGCGGACATGTGGTGATCGAATCCGACCGGCCACCCGAGCTACCCGAACACTGGAGTGTCATCAGGGAGCGGCGCTACGGAAGTACGCTCGTGGTGATCGCCGAGATACCGACGCAACCATTGGAGCGGTGTTGATCAGAGTCCTCTACCCAGGGTCGTTCGACCCGATACACAATGGTCACCTCGAGATAATCGAGACGGCTTCGCGGCTCTTTGACGAGGTCATCGTCGCTGCTGTCCGCAACCCGCAGAAGGGCGAGCCGCTGTTCACCCTCGAGGAGCGCGAGGCGATGATGGCGGAATCGGTGGCACACCTGGACAATGCCCGGGTCACCATGTTCTCCAGCCTGGTGGTCGACTTGGCGCATCAGGAAGGTGCCGACTTCATCCTGAAGGGCCTACGCGCCGTGTCGGATTTCGAGAGTGAACTACAGATGGCCCAGATGAACCACAAGATCTCTGGAATCGACACACTGTTCATCGCATCGGCGTCGGGAAACTCGTTCTTGGCGTCCAAGCTCATCCGAGAGATCACGAGATTCGGCGGTGACGTCTCTTCGATGGTGCCCGAGCCAGTAGCCC
>CAYQFM010000046.1:0-3782 GCA_964416735.1 uncultured Iamiaceae bacterium
GCCGCTCGAAAACCCTCTTCACCGGTCTCGGAGAATATTTCAGGTACGGACAAGCCAACCTTCTCGACGATCACAGCATCGCTGTCGCAAGAAGCTCTTCCGAGCCGTGCGGCCAGGATCTCGCCAACCGTCGACTTCCCGGTACCCATCATCCCGACCAACACCAGGTGACGTGCCCCCGAGACATCACCGTTCAATGGCGGTCACCTGGAAAGGCCTCTGACTCGACCCAGTTGAGTGGCGCCGCTGAACTCTCAGAGATCTGTGACGGTGTGGCAAGCGCCGCCTGTTCGTGGACCTGACCCAGGTAGCCCTCGTAGTTCCTGATCATCTCGACCATCGAGTCCCCACCGAACTTGCGAAGCATCTCGGAGGCCAGCACCAGGGCAGTCATGGTCTCGGCCACCACGCCCATGGCCGGTACAGCTGTCACGTCCGTGCGCTCCCTGAACGAAACTCCGGCCTCTTTGGTGCGCGTATCCACGGTGGCCAGAACGGGACGGTTCAACGTTGCAAGCGGCTTCATCGCCACGTGCGCCACGAGCATCTCACCGGTGCTCATTCCACCTTCAATACCACCAGCCCTCGACGTATCGCGCCTGTAGGCGCCCCCGGCCTCATCCCAGCGAATAGCGTCGTGAGCTTCGCTCCCGCGACGACCCGCCATCTCGAAGCCGTCGCCGATTTCAACACCCTTGACGGCCTGAATGCTCATCAGCGCGCCCGACCATAGGGTTTCGAGCCGCCTGTCCCAATGGACATGGCTACCCAGACCGACGGGTACCCCGTAGGCGAGCACCTCGACAACTCCCCCAAGCGAGTCGCCCTCTTTCGCCGCCGCCTCTATGCCGGCAATCATCGCCTTGGCCACTTCACGGTTGAAACAACGCACCTGTGATGCATCGATGTCGCCCAGGTCGTAGGGGCGCGGATGGAGCGCCGACGACGAGCGGACGGCCCCGATCTGCACGACGTGAGAGATGACCTGAATACCAAAATGGCCGAGCAGAACCTTGGCCAACGCCCCCGCCGCCACACGGGCGGCTGTTTCACGAGCGGACGCGCGCTCGAGAACATCACGCGCGTCGTCAAGGTGGTACTTCTGCATTCCCGCCAGATCGGCATGACCGGGCCGAGGGCTGGTGAGCGGACTAGCCGTGCGACCGGGATGCGGAGACATCTCCTCAGTCCACTTGCGCTCCCACTCCGAGTTGCCGATCTCTATTGCGATGGGCGAACCCAGCGTGCGCCCATGGCGAACACCGGAGAGGATCGTCACCTCATCCTGCTCAAAACGCATCCGTGGACCCCGACCGAAACCAAGACGCCGTCGCGCAAGTTCCGCGCAGACGTCTTCGACGGTCACAACCAGGCCTGCTGGCATACCTTCAACTATGACCACGAGCGCGCGCCCGTGTGATTCTCCGGCGGTCAGGAAACGCAGCACGCATCCAATCTACAGACCTCCCTCGGTGCCACGGTCCACCCCGGCAGGGACCAAGCGCCTAGGAATCAGTCTCGCAAGCGTTGCGGACTTAGCCGCCATCATCGGACCGGCAATTGCAAGGACGAAGACGTACCCAGCGGCGAATGGCCCCAGACGCCCATCCAGGCTTGCCGCTGTGGCCAGGCTCACAAGGATCAGTGCAAACTCACCACGTGCGACAACGGTGAATGCGATGTTCGCTGCTGCCTGGCGGTCCAAGCCGTTCATGCGAGCGACCATCGAGGATGAGATGGTCACCAAGACCACGGTGACCACAATTGCAATCGCCACGTAGCCGATGACATCAATAATCAGGCCCGGATCAATCGTGAGTCCGAAAGCGAAGAAGAAGACGGCGCCAAACGCATCCCTCAGAGGTAGGACCAGGCGTTCAATCCGACGCGCGCCGGGTGTCTCAGCAAGGATCAAACCAGCGAGGAAAGCACCTATGGCCGTGGATGCCCCGAGACGGGCAGCAAGACCCGCCACCAACAAGACAAGGCCGACAAAGAGAACCACGAGCAGTTCATCATCTTTGGCATGGATGACTTTGCCGACATATTTGGCACCGAAGCGTGCCACGAGGCCGAGCGCCACGATAAACAAGAACGCCTTGGCGAACATCACAACGGCATCCCCAATGCCATCGGCGCCACCAAGTACGGGCGCCAGCACCGCAAGATAGAGCGCAAGAAACAAGTCCTCGATGACCGCAAGGCTGAGGATCAGGCGGGTTTCCGGGTTGGCGAGGCGACGCATTTCGATCAACAACTTCGTGACAATCGCCGACGACGAGACGCCTGTGATCCCGGCTATCACGAGGGCCTCACGCCCCCCCCAACCAAACACAAACCCCATGGCGAGGCTGCCTGTCACGTTGATCGCCAGATAGGTGACCGCCGAGAGCACCAACCTGCGACCACCACCTGTCAGGTCGTCAACAGAGAACTCGATCCCTAGATAGAACAGCAAGAAGATCAGCCCAAAGGCGCCAAGGAGTTCCAGATCGCCGGGCCGCTTGAAGAGGACGAATCCCGGTGTGTTCGAGCTGGCAACCATTCCGGCCACCATGAACAACGGAATCGTCGGCAATCCGATCTTGCGACCACCTCGGGCCAGAACGCCCGCAAGAAGAAATGCGAGACCGAGAACGATGAGTTCCGAATCCATCACTCACCCCTGGTCATGTACTCACCAAATCGCTCCAGGTCTTGTTCGCAACATGCAATGACGAGTTCGTCACCGGCCTCCAGCGCGATTGAAGGATCCGGCGCAACGATCGGAATCGATCCACGAAGAATTGCAACAATGGTGACACCCGTCTTGCGACGCACATTCAACTGTTCAATCGACCGACCGACCGTCGCATCTTCCGGCTCGAGGCGCACCCAGTCAAGAACGAGACCGCCCAACACCGTGCTGAGTCGATCAGCCAATTCTGCTGACATGCGGAAATGTCCGGAGATGAAAGCACCGACGCTGGAAGCAGCCACCGGATCCAACTCGATGACGTCCTCACCAGAGTGCAGTTCTACCTGACCGTTGTGCAACCGGATAGCGCAGAGCGGGTTTCCGTCCGCGTCGTCCACGTCCAGGCGATCTCCGACTCCGGGAAGTGGAGACATGGAGGGATTCTGAAGTTTTTCCATGTTTTCAAGAGTCCTTTCCCGCGAAGGTCAGTTTGCCGCAGCGATCAATTGGCTACTACGAGACCAGAACCGAGCAGCACTACCGCAAGCGCCCCTATGGCCAGAAACGGTCCAAACGGGTAGCCCCGGCTCCGCCTGTTTCGCACCAACATGACGAGTCCGAACACCGATCCGATCACAAATCCGATCATCATCGCCCAGAGCACCAAAGAGATCGACTGACCATACCCGTCGCCCATCCAACCCACACACAGACCCATGACGCCCGCCATCTTCACATCGCCGAAACCCATGCCTCGCGGGCTGATGAGGTGAACGACCAGAAGGAATCCGAAGTAGAAACCCGCCCCGGCGAGCGCGTACTTGATCCGGCCCACGTCACCATCAAGGGCAGATGAAATAACCACCAGCGCCAAACACGCCACCGCTGCCGGCACGACGATGTGGTCGGGCAACCGGAACGTGATCAGGTCTATGACGGAAACGGTCACGAGCATCGCGGCGAGCACCAGGTACCAGGACTCCGTGAGCTGCAGGACGACAGCGAGCATCATCGGGCCACCTCCGCCTCGACGGCCACGGGATCGCCGGTGTCGTCGGCAGCCTCGTCGATGTCGGCCTCGTCGCGGTCCGGGTCGTCGAGGTCC
>CAYQFM010000046.1:3792-7810 GCA_964416735.1 uncultured Iamiaceae bacterium
GCAGGTACACCGCCAATTCCAAGACAGAAGTACCGGCGAGCAACCGCAAAGGAATTGCCACGAACAACGCGAGCACTATCAGGTGAATCCACAGGTACTGGCCACTGAGACGAAGCTTTTCCAGTGGATCGAACAGCGGAAGTCGTTCCGGGATGCGATCGACCAGAACGCCCGCAAACCAGCCGACCGGCAGCGCCACCACGGCGCAGATGCCGATGATGATGGAACTCAAAGAAGCAAGCCGTCCAAAGAAGCGATCAGCCGCTCACTGATCCGAGAAACTTGATCAGCAGATCACGGTTGATCGACTCTTCCTCTTCGTCGACGTCCGCAAGAGCCAGGTCCCGCTCCTCTGCGGTGGTGGCCCTGGCGGCAGCGGCAACGGCTCGCGCCGCCTTTGGCGAAAGGTTTGCAAGCTGCCGGGCAATCTCGGCTGCATCTGTCGGACTGTCGACACTAACGGCTTCAGCGGATTCGTCTTCCGGTTCGGCCCCCTCTAGATCATCGGCGGCGCCAAGCGGCTCAAGGTCAACCACCAGTGCGCCCGGATCGAAGATGTCTTCACTGTCGTCAGACTCAGGTTCCGAAGCGACGTCTTCGTCAAAACCGCCGAGGACGGGCTCAGGTGCTGGAGCGGGCGCTGGCGCGGCCGCTGGCGCATTGACCCGAGGCGCAGCCGACAGCGCTTCTTCGGGGATTTCGCCCACTTCACCCAAGCCAGCTTCGACAAGTTCCTTGACCCGCTTGGAGACTGCCATTTCAGCAAGAGAGAAACGATCGCCAAGTTCACCAACGGTGACCCCTCCAGCCACGGCAACGATCAGCTCCCAAGTGTCCCCGGAGATGACAACCTCCGACTGCGGAAGAGCGGTACTCAGAGTGACCCACGAGGCGAGGGAGGGAATAACAGCCTCGATCGACTTCCACTCCTCGAGCATGGCTTCGGCTTCGGCAAGCGTGGATGCAACCTCGGCTGGTGAAGACGGCGAGTCGGTCGTCTCATCCGCGTCGAAGACAAAATCGCCATCCTTGAAGCGGAGAAGCTCGAACACGACCTCTACAGCCCCAGCGGCGTGTGGCGCGCTCGACACGGCACCACCGACGATCTCACCCGAATCAACCCAAATGCTGCCTGTTCCGCGACTCCCCTCCAGACGCAGCAGTCCGGTCTTTCGCGTGGATGCCAACAACTGCATGACATCGGGGAGCGCGAAGGTTTCGATGGTGCCCTGAAGTGCCACTTGGTCCTCCGTAAGAGAAATCTGCCGGTTCTCCATCGGCACGAAACCGGGACGAGTGGAGTGGTTTCCGACCTTAGTCGCTGGCCGGTGACGCCGCTCGGGCCATCACGTCTACCGGCGCTGCGAGACCGGTCCAGAGTTCGAACGCCACGGCGGCCTGACCCACGAGCATTCCCAGGCCGTTCGCAACCACTGCACCCCTCTCACGAGCAGCGGTCATCAACGCCGTCTCCCGGGGTTCGTAAATGAGGTCGACCACCACCTGGCCTTCACGGATCAGGTTGGCGTCGATGGGCAGCGACCCGGCGTCATGGCGCATGCCAACCGGGGTTGCGTTCACTACCAGGTCGGCCGAAAGCACTGAAGCGGGTTCGCCGCGGGCCAACGCAACCGCAACGGCACGCGCCGCACCTCCGGCACCCAGGACCACGCACCGGCGACCGTCGGGCACGAAACCCGTGTCGCCGACCAACGCCCTCATGAACCCCTCACCGTCGGTGTTGTCACCGACCAATTCATCGCCGTCGAGATACACGCAGTTGACCGCATCCAAGACCGATGCCGTGTCTGTCAAGCGATCGACACAATGGGCAACCTTTGTCTTGTGCGGCATGGTCACCGACAACCCCGCCAACCCGAGTGCACGAACACCGTCGAGAGCGTGCGCAATGTCATCTCCGGCAACCTCAAATGCGACGAACACCCAGTCCAGGCCCAACTCCCGGAACGCAGCGTTGTGAATGGCCGGCGACAGCGAATGGCTGACAGGTGAGCCGATGACGGCGGCAACCGTCGTGTTTCCTCCCGGCGACCAGCCAAAACCGCCGCCCCCGATTGACAGCGTGTTCAGAGCAGTCCCTTATCGCGAGACTCCTGCTGAGCTCGCAGGAAATCGTTGTAATTGTCGGTGAAGTAATGCGTTCCGTTCTCATCGGCAAGGACGTAGTACAACCAATCGCCTTCCGCCGGATTGAGTGCGGCGATTAGAGATTCCCGACTCGGTGAGCCGATCGGGGTAGGCGGCATCCCCTTGTTCAACCTGGTGTTGTACGGCGAATCGATGGCCAGATCCGTCTTGGTCAATTCGTCGGTACGCGCGCCGAGCGCATAGATCGTCGTGGCGTCGATACCGAGCTTCTCCCCGATCTTCAGCCGGTTGTAAATGACCCTGGCAATTTTCGCCCGGTCCTCCGGGACCTTGGCCTCGGCCTCGATCATCGAAGCCACGATGACAACGTCGTAGGAAGTAATAGGCCTGTCGCCCGCGACACCGGCCAGTTTCTCCTGTGCCTCAGCGAGGCCGATCTCGGCCGCAACATCGTCGAAGGTTTGGACCATCTGTTGCACGAGCCGTTGTTCATCGCCTTCCGCACCCTCCTCCACCCGATACGTCGCCGGAAAGAGAAAGCCCTCGAGATTGTCGAGACCATCGGGTGAGAAGTCCGACCGGATCGTCAGAAGTGCCTGGTCCAGTTCCTCTGCGTTCATCTGAGGGAATGCAGCAAGGATTGCCGTCTTGGTTTCAGAGACCCACGATCCTTCGCGCACCCTGAACTCGATGTAATCGGGCGGAAGCGGGCCCTTCTCCAAGCGGCGGATGACATCGGCCATCGGCGAGTTACGCCTCAATCCGTCGTACTTACCCGCTCGGAACGGACCGGCGTCCTTCCACTTGACATACAACTGGAAAATGGTGGCGTTCTCTATGACCTTCCGATCCTCCAAGAGAATTGCGATCTGAGAAGTGCTGGCGCCCTGAGGTATCACGACGGTCACCTCGGCGCCGGGCTTACCGGGGTTCAACTGACGCATGAACCACCACCCACCCAGACCGACCGTCAGGGAGAGAAACAGGATGATGCTGCCTCCGACGTATGCGAGCTTGCGCACCCTGCTCGTCTCAGGCGGCAGGTAGACGAACTCGTCGAATTCGCTCAATTCATCGATCTCACTCGAATCATCCGGCTCACGGGCCATGGTTCAATCTCGTTCCTGTGCGATTCGGCTAATCAACACGACTGTCCAACCACGCTTGGAGGATCACCGCGGCTGCAACCTGGTCCACCACACGACGACGGGCAGGGGTTTTCATGTTCATCTCGGCGAGCGACTGGTGCGCCGTAACGGTCGTGAAGCGCTCATCGTAGGTTTCTATGGAGCCCGGATAGACAGCACCCAGTTCCTCCACCTCGTCAAGGATCTGCTGCGCCGCTGGTCCAACGGAACCGTCAAGTGAGAGCGGTAACCCGACAACGATTCGGTCAGCACCCAGCTCTTCAGCGATCGCCGCAATCCTGCGATGATCCTCACCATGGTCTCCGGATCGATCGATCACCTCGTATGGCGTTGCCAGAGAACCACTACTCAAGGCAATGCCGATCCGCTTGGTTCCAAGATCAACACCAATCGCCCTGACGGCCACTCAGGCGATCCCAGCCGCGGCGCGCGCGAGGTCGAGGGCCGCATCGATTCCCTCGGGATCCTTGCCACCGGCAACCGCCAACTCGGCGTTTCGACCGCCACCACCCTTGATCTGTTTCACGGCGTCTGCAATCAGGTCCGAGGCGTGCAAACCGCTGTCAGTACCAACCGCAGAAACCATTGCCACACCGCCCGAGTCGGGTGCGCCTGCCAACACGACACCTCGGATTCCGACGTGATCACGTACGGCAAGCGCCAGGTCGCGAACCGCCTCGCGATCGAGGCCGTCAACACGCGCCACCACAACCCCATCGACAGCCACAGAGGCAAGCTCGTTGGCTCCACCGGTTGCTATC
>CAYQFM010000046.1:7820-13393 GCA_964416735.1 uncultured Iamiaceae bacterium
CTCCAGTGCATCGGGAACCTCGTCAATACCCACGCCAAGCACGTCAGCTGCCCTGGACAGTTTCTGCTCTTCTTCTCGAAGACGCTGAATTGGCCCGTATCCTGACACCGCCTCGATACGGCGAATATTCGAACCGATCGAACCTTCAGAGATGATCTTGACCGTGCCGATATCACCGAGCGCGCGGACGTGGGTGCCTCCGCAGAGTTCGGTCGAGTGCGGTCCCGCTTCTAGAACCCGGACGATGTCACCATACTTGTCGCCGAAAAATGCAATTGCTCCGAGTTGCTCCGCGAACTCCATGGTCGTCTCGAAGTGCCTGGCCGGATGGTTAGCCAGCACGTCGCGGTTGACCAGGTCTTCAACCAGTACGACCTGATCCGGGGTGAGTGCCTCATAATGGCTGAAGTCGAAACGTAGGCGATCAGGGGCAACCAACGAACCTTGTTGCTTCACGTGGTCACCCAACACCTCACGCAATGCAAAGTGCAACAGGTGGGTGGCGGTGTGGTTGCGACGGATGGCGTCACGCCGATCCACATCAATCGACGCCGTGGCCTCTTGCCCCGCGGCCAGATCTCCGTCGAGGACCCGCGCAATATGTCGAACCACGCCCGGCGCTCCGTACCTCGTATCGATGACTTCGGCCCAACCATCACCGGTGGAAATGGTGCCCGTGTCTCCGATCTGCCCACCGGATTCCGCATAGAACGGCGTGCGATCCAACACGATGCTGACCGTCTGGGAGTCTGACCCGTCTTCGAAAACACCGAGTATGCGGGCCTTCGACTCACCCTCCTCCCGACCGGTGAACTCGGTTGGGCCGAACTGCTCAGCCAGGTCCGCATAGACCTCGTTCGAAGCCACGACACCTTCTGCTTCACGGGCGTCCTTTGCACGACGCCGCTGTTCGGTCATCTCGGCCTCAAAGCCGTCGACGTCCACATCGACGCCGCGCTCGGCAGTGATCTCCCGGGTCAGTTCCAAGGGGAAGCCATGTGTGTCGTGAAGCATGAAAGCAACCGAACCCGGTAAACGGCCGCCTTGGGCGGTGCTCGCAAGCTCTTCTTCAAGAATCGTCATACCGGTTCGCAGCGTCTGGCGGAATCGCTCTTCCTCTCGACCCACGACATCACGCACGAAGTCCAGATTGCGAACCAGGTCCGGGTACGCCTCGCCCATCAGCTCCACGGTGGCATCCACGAGCGTCGGCGTGACGAGCTTCTGCACATCGAGGCGATACGCCTCTCGCACGGCCCGGCGGATTATCCGGCGGATCACATACCCGCGGCCTTCATTGGATGGGAACACTCCGTCACTCACGAGGAACGACATGGTGCGGGCATGTTCGGCAAGAATCCGGAGCGAAACATCTCCGCGATCGGAGTTGCCCAGGCGTTGCCCCGTGACCGACTGAGCTGTCTCGACGAGCGGCGCCAATACGTCTGTCTCAAACACGGAATCGACGCCCTGAAGCACACCTAGGATCCGTTCGAAACCGGCACCCGTGTCGATGTTCTTTCGGGGAAGCTCGTGATCGACACCGTCGACGTCCCTGTTGAACTGCATGAACACGAGGTTCCAGATCTCCAGGAAGCGCTCTTCGCTGCCATGGGCCGGCCCCCCTTCGGCACCGTAGGCGACGCCCTTGTCAACGTAGATCTCAGCGCACGGGCCGCACGGCCCGGGCGGGCCGCCGGGAGGCCCCCACCAGTTGTCCTCTTCCAAGCGTTGAATGCGGTCGGGACGTACTCCCACTGCATCACGCCAAATCTCGGCCGCCTCGTCATCGCTCACGTGGCAGGTGACCCAGAGTTGATCGGGGTCTATTCCGAACAGTTCGGTGACCATCTCCCACGCCATGGGGATGGCCTCGGCCTTGAAGTAATCGCCGAAGCTGAAGTTGCCCAGCATCTCGAAAAAGCTCAGGTGACGGGCATCACGCCCCACCGATTCGAGATCGCTGTCCTTGCCTCCGGCTCGAACGCACTTCTGGACCGTGGTAGCCCGAGGGAAGGGAGCCTGCTGTTCGCCCAGGAAGTACGGCTTGAACGGAACCATGCCGGCAACCGTGAACATGAGGTCTTTGTCGTGCGGGATGAGACTCGCGCTCGGCACGATGGTGTGGCCGCGCTCGGCAAAGAACCCCAGAAACGCCTTTCTCAGTTCATTCGCCGACAACCGATTCATAAGACGTGCAAGTCTAGGCGCTCAGTGCCGTTGGGCCCGTCGTCATTCTCGACAGCAGGCTCAGGGATCGGGTGGCAGGCAGACCTGAATATCCGCGATGCCGAGCACACGGCCCGCGGTAGATGACGTACCGCCATCACCCCAGTTCCATGCGACGATGGAAAAGCCGTTGATCAGGTTGTCGCAGCCGCAATCGACAGCGAGGTTCCAATCGGCGCTCGACGGGTCGGCAGGCCCAGTGCCCGACTTGGGCACAACAATCGGTATCTCGTTTCCGGTGATTTCGAGATTGGTTCCCAGGGTCAGAACCGGTTCGCTGACTTGGTTCGCAAAGTCGAAGCTCAAACGGAGGGCATTGCTGTACGCAAACTCGGGATCCGTATTCTCGTCGATATTGGTGATGGTGAACTTGAGCCTCGCCACCGGGGGATCAAAGACCATCATCAACTCGAGACTCGGACTCCCGGCGTCGATTCGGCCGACAAGGGGCATCTGGCCGGTCGAAATCCCGCCGAGTTCACAATCCGTTATGACTCCGTGGGTCATTCCGCCGGTACATGAGTTGGTGGTGATGGTGTGCTGCTCATCATCCGGCCAGAACATAACGCTGACATACGTACCCAAACCCGTGACCAAGGGACCCGCGGTCGGGTAGAGATCCAGCCCTTCACCGAATGGTGAAGCGAGTAGGTCGATTGGTTGGAGTTGACAGCATTCGGGATCGGTACCCGCAGCGGCAGCATTGGCCGAAAAGATCGTCGGTGTCACCCACGCTGCTCCAGCAACGCCGCCCACGACAATAGAGCGACCCAAGAACCGCCGCCTGCTGCCTTCAGCGTTTGAATGGGAGGAGTTCGTCTCGAAGGTCACGAGCGAAAGCTACCGCATCGCTCAGGTGAACTCAGTCATTTCAATATCGATCGACTCTTTGAATCCAGGTCATCACCGATGCGTCGTTCAGCGTCGGCCATTGCGGCACGGCCTTCGTTCACCGCTTCCCGGACCGAAGTTCCGACCAACCGGCCCATGGCCACCAGGGTGTCGGCAACTTGATCCGCCTCGTAGCGGCCGCGGACTTCACGGACCCGACTGTAAGACCAGACCGACGCAACGAGGCCCGTCGCCGTACCGGCGGCGAACCAAAAGACACGCTTGGGAATCACGCTGCGTTTCTCCGGTGCTCGAGGTCGCTTTGATCAACCGACGGCGTGGCACGAGGGTCGCGTCGCTTGCGGCCATTGTCGCGACGCACGCCAAAGAGGCGTCCAAGACCACGACCCAGCCCTTGGAAGAAGGCAACGAACCTGATGATGGGGGCCTTGAACGCCAGGTAGCCCAATCGCGATGCCGAGTCGACCCGGGCTGAGATCGTCTCTGCGGCGTCGAGCAGACCATCGACACGGTCCACCTCGGCACCGGCATCGGAAACCGTGGTTCGCAGTTCGCCCACCATCTCGTCCATCTTCGGTATGGCCTCCGTGTGCAACTCGTCTATCGCCCGGCGCAGGTCGGCAACCATCACCTTCATCTCAGCAAGAGTGCGCCACAGGACCATGATGGCCACCACCATCGTGACCAATACGACGAGGGCAACAACCGTCACCACTACCGCAGCCAGATCACCAGCACTCACCGGTTGGGTTCCTTGGTGTCAGCATCTTGGGCACGCATGCGGTGGGCCACGTTGGCTTCCTCGCCGTGAAGCGATGGTTCGTAGTAGATCCTGCCATCCAGTTCTGGGGGCCGATAACGCTGGGCCACCCAACCGGACGGGTTGTTGTGAGGATACTCGTAGCCTTCACCGTGCCCGAGTTGTGTCGCTCCGCTGTAGTGCCGATCACGAAGGTGCAGAGGAACTTCGCCGGTCGGGATATTCCGCACATCTGTTCGCGCACGCCCGAGCGCCACGGTGACACGATTCGACTTCGGTGCGGTTGCCAGATAAACGGTTGCGTGAGCGAGGTTCAGTTGTGCTTCGGGCAGCCCCACGAACTCGACGGCCCGGGCGGCAGCATCGGCGAGGACCAGCGCTTTCGAATCAGCCATGCCCACATCCTCCGATGCAAGGATCACCAGTCTGCGCGCTATGAAACGGGCGTCCTCGCCTGCTTCGAGCATTCGCGCCAGCCAGTGCAATGCCGCATCGGGGTCCGACCCGCGGACCGACTTGATGAACGCCGAGACCACGTCGTAGTGGTCGTCGCGGCCGTACCGAAGCGCCTTGGTACCTAGTGCCATTTCCACGTCGTCAACGACCACCGTCGGAAGATCCGCCACCGACTCCAGCCGTGCGCGCGCCAATGCAGTGGCCACCTCGAGGCTCGTCAGAACATGCCTGCCATCACCGCCCGCCCGACTCACCAGAAGCGCTGCCGCCTCGTCCTCCATGGTTGCACCTTCGGCAACCAGGCCCCGCTCAACCAAGGTTCTGGCCGCCTGTTGCGACAGAGGTTCGAGGCGAAACAACGTGGACCGTGACAACAACGGCGGGTTCACCTCGAAGAAGGGGTTCTCTGTGGTGGCGCCAATCAGGATGATCAGCCCGGATTCGACCGACGGCAACAGCGCATCCTGTTGGGATTTGTTGAAGCGATGAACCTCATCGAGAAAGAGAATCGTGCCCTTGCCGTATTGGCCAAGACGCTCGGCTGCCCGGGCGGCAACTTCTCGAACGTCCTTCACGCTCGCCGATACCGCCGATAACTGCTCAAACGCCTTCGAGGTGCGACTGGCGATGAGTTGTGCGATGGTCGTCTTACCGGTGCCCGGAGGACCCCAAAGGATCACCGACGACAGGCGATCGACTTCTATGAGCGTCCGAAGCGGGCGGCCCGGACCAAGAAGATGATCTTGCCCCACCACATCGTCGAGATCACGCGGTCGCATCCGCGCGGCCAACGGGGCCTGACCGGCAAGATGATCTTCGGCCGCGGCGGCAAAGAGGTCGTCCACTTCACCTCCCATGGATTCCCACAATCGGCGAGGCTACCGGCTCCGGGCCAACGGCCGCTCCCTGTGGCACCATCAGTGCAATGCGCTCGACATTTGTTGTGGTCATGTGGATCTGGTTGACCGTGTCGCTGGGGGTCTACGGCTACCGGCTGTGGCGACGAATCACCCGGGGGCCAAAGAACGCACGCAGCGTTGACCACGGCTCCGAGGCGCGGTCTGGTCCAAACCAGCCGATGCTGAAGAGCTCGGATCCCCGAACTGATCCCGATGCGAGCGAGGAAGCACACGTGGATACCCGCCGCTCGGAATCCACATCAGCAGATTCCGAATCTCCTGATTCCGAATCAACAGAGTCCGAAACTCCACTCCTCAGCCTGCCAGGTACCAAGGGTCAACTACGGAGCGACGATGCCACCATCGGTCAAGGTTTG
>CAYQFM010000047.1:0-8311 GCA_964416735.1 uncultured Iamiaceae bacterium
CCCCAGGTTCGTAAGACGAAGCCTAGAAATGCTGCGCCTCTTGGAACGACCAGGCAATCCAATATGCCCTCAATGCGGTCAGCAACTCCTAACGACCTCTAAATCTACCGCTGGAGAATCACCCACGGCTTCAGAATCAACCGCTCCTGGATCCAGCAGCGTCAACCGCTCACAGCTCCGGTCAGTCGTCTGCAGAATGAGCCGCAAGCTGTCACCACGATCGAAGCATCGCTATTACCTAGGCGCAGAATTCGTGAAGAGGCATTCACGGTCATAGCCGACTTACGCGCCAAAGGAGCCAGCGTCACCGGAATACCACGAATCAACACGTTCGATTGACATGTTCGATTCAGATGCTCAAATCCGATGAATTCCAGGTTTGTGCCCGTTCTCGCCGTTGAGAAGAACATATTTAGCGAAGGATCCACATCCCTGCGACGCAGGTCAGAATCAGCGCCAGCCCTGATGCCACAGCCACCTCTCGACGAACTGGAACGCCCAAGAGGCGAGTTGAGCCACGATGCTCCAGGGAAATTCCAACAATCGTCGTTAGGCTGACCGCCGCCGCAACAGCCTCGATGCTCCAAATTGCCGCGCCAAAGACCGCAACGACTACTGCACCAAGTCGCGCCAGTTCCCACCGAACGAACTTCTTGGGATGACCTGCTGTCAGAGTCATTGCAACCGTGACTCCCAGAAGCATTCTCCATGGCACAGAAACGGCCAGTAGAACCATCACCGATCCGGTGGCGGACCACTCCCCACCCAGCAACTCAGGAACAATTGGCGCAGCAGTAAGAGCCACAATCATCCCAAAAACACCCATCCATTCGCCTCGTGAGATTTGTCTATCGACGACCGGCCGAGCCTCGTCACCCCGCAATCCTCCGATAGCAACAAACGTGTCTTGAGTAAGCGGGTAGGCCATCAGCGCAGGCGCTGATGACACCAGACGGAACGCAATGAGGTACCGCGACAGGTCAGCCGGGTTGAGGAGAAGCGCCACTGCCAAGAAGTCGACGTTGGCAATGAGATACGTCAGCGTCTGGCCGATCCACTCTGGCGCAGACGAAATCCGCTCACCCTCGTCGGCGAAGGCGGCCATTCCCTTTCTAGTACCGCTGATCTCTATCAGGTGCTTGACAACGAAGATGACAGACATCAGAACGACACCGCCGTCTAGGTATCCGACAATCACAGCTCCTGCCGCAAAAAATGCCGCACCAGAAAGTTCGACGATTACGACCGGCCGAGCGCCAACGACTTTGAGCGTCCCGGACTTTCCTATGTACGACTCCGCCGTAACCATCCACAACACCCCCATGGAGGCGATGAGTCCACCACTAGAGCCGCCAATAGAGAGTCCGACAATCAAGGCGACGGCACTGATGACCGCGTTGATGCGACGTATGCGTATCAAGCTCGAGCGAGCAAAACGCTCCCCGGGAGCCGCACGTAGAAGTCTGAATCCAACGCCGAAGTCCGAGAGTTGAATCGCCAGGGAATTTGCCACGAAGAGTACGCCAATCGGAGCGAACGCTTCCGGACCGAGGCGTGCAGCAAGGCCGATTGAAGCCAGACCCAGGACTGCCTGGTCGCTGACACGCGCGGCCATGAGCCCATGAAGTCGATCGAGCCTCGGGAACGAAAACCTTGAACTACCCATCACGCTCTCGACCGGGCGCCGCTGTTCGCTTCGATCATCTTTTCGTTGGCATCTCACGCCTGTCGGTGATGAGTTGCCGCCAGACCCCCGTCGTCCAGCCTGCCGCCACCGTCATGGATGCAACTAACGAATACAGATGGGCGGCAGGCGGGCCCGACGGACTCTTGGAACCTCGCACTTCGATCAGCCCGGCCATCCCGCCAATCATCGCCATACCGAGCAAGCGCCATTTCCTGGGCATAAACGAAAGCAGCACGAGACCGCCTATGCCTGCAAACGGAACCGCGAGCAACAGCTTCTGTCTCGGTCGAGGAGGTTCGCCACGAATGCGCCAATAAGCAACCTTCCACCGGCCAAACCGCTGGTATTGATCGAAAAGCTCCCTTATAGTGGCGCGGGGCAGGTATTTTACGTTGAGGTTTGCCTCAAACCAGATGTCTCCGCGGCGGGCCAAGCGACGATTCAATTCGAAGTCCTGGTTCGTAGTGAATCGCTCGTCCCAACCTCCGAGCTCCCGTAGGTCATTGGCACGGAACACGCCCAGGTAGACGGTATCGGCAGGGCCAGAGCGAGCAGCACGCCTGTAACGGGAAAGTCCCATTCCGAATCTGTTGTTGAGCGCCCTGGCAATTCCAAGATCCTTAGATCGTGCAGAACGGGGCGTGGCGACCTGGGCTCCGCCAACTACGACGATCTCCGGGTGCTCATCCAACACAGCTACGCATCGCTTCAGGTAGTCGGGAGGAATATGGCTTCTGGCATCGACCCGACATATATAACGTCCGTGCGCCGCTGCAAGCCCTGCGTTCAAGTTCGATGGCGTGGTGCCAGCCGGATTCTCCACAATTGCCACGGGACCCCGGGCCCCACTCAGCGTCTCTGCTGCAACTGCGGCCGTGGTATCCGTCGAACCGCCATCGACCACAATGATTTCCACGAACTCGTCGGCCTGCACCAGAACAGCCTCCAACGCGCAGGCCAATTCATCCGCTTCATTTCGCGCCGGTACCACCACCGAGACAACCGGTGCTGCAGTGCTGAACTGTGCATCTTCCAGCCGATAAGAGAGTTGACTCACCACGCTGAACAGTACCGACACCTCAGGTGTCAGTTCAGATGAATGGCATCTCAACTCGATTGCTCGGGCATGATCGAGCCGCTCCCAGCCGGTTACGGTTGGTCCGTGCGCAACGTGAACACTGCAATTCTCTCTGCCTTCCGCGGTGAGGCTCACTCCCACGTGCCGGTCTGGTTCTTGGGCCAGACGGGACAGTCGTTTCACGAATACCGGGCCGAGCGGGAAGCGGGAAGCATCCTCGACGCCATCCGCCAACCGGAGTTGGCTGCACAAATGACGCTTCTACCCGTTCAGAAATACGGGGTTGACGCCGCCGTCCTCTTCTCCGACATTATTGTTCCGGTCGCAGCAATCGGCTTCGGGGTGGACGTGGTTGAAGGCATCGGCCTGGTTGTCGAGCAACCGTTGCGGACAGCCGACGACCTGAGACGACTCCGGCCTCTGGAACCCGACACGGACACGCCATACGTTGCAGAAGCCATACGACATCTGGTTACCGAACTCGATGTTCCTCTCATCGGAGTCGCTGGTGGAGCATTCACCATCGCCAGCTACCTGATCGAAGGTCGACAATCGCGCACGCACACCACCACCAAGGCACTGATGTACACCGAGCCCGAGTTGTGGCACCGGGTGATGGACCTCCTCACGAATATGGCCATCACCTCCCTGCGGTCACAGGTGCTTGCTGGAGCAACCGCCGTCCAGCTCTGCGACCCTGAGATCGGCACTCTCAGCCCTTCCGACTACGAGCGGTTCGTCTTGCCTCACAGCACACGGCTCTTCAAAGCAATGGCCGACATGATGGCGCCGCGGATCTATTTTGGCGCTGGCACGGGCGAGTTGCTCGAGATGATGGGTAAGGCATGGCCCGACACAGTGGGTGTTGATTTGCGGGTACCCATAGACGTCGCGCGCGAGCGCGTCGGCCCCTTCCAGAGCCTTCAGGGAAACCTGGATCCAGCACTTTGTCTGGCACCGTGGGAAGTGCTGGCCGAAGTTGCCAGAGAGATCCTTCATCGCAATGCCGGAAACCCCGGCTTCATCTTCAATTTGGGCGGCGAAGTCCTTCCCCAAACCGACCCCACAATTCTCAGGCGACTCGTCGACCTGGTCCACGAGGAAGGTGTTGTGGCCGAATTAGACGAGTACGACAGAACTGGCGTGCGACCAAATCAACCTGCCGTCTAGAAGACGGGGATTGTTGCAATTGCGCATCGGTACTGCAAAGCTTTCGCAACACTGTTCACCAAACGCGGTAACCGGTCGACTCTGAGGGCGGGTGGAGTCACTCATATCGGTTCCTTCGAGAGGGTCGGTATCTGGACATGACAACACCCCGCCGCAGTTCCACTGCGACCTCCGCCGCCGTAGCAGCAATTGCCTTGGCGACAATCATGATTCTCTCGGTGTTGACCCCAACGGTGTCTACCGCAGACGAACTGAGAGACAAGCAGGCTGAAGCCGCCCAGATCGCGGATCAGCTCGACGCTCTTCAAATGCGGCTCATGGAGCTTTCCGGTGAGTTCGAGACGGCAAAAGCCCATCTGGCCGAGGCCGAAGAGGGCGCTGCCGCCGCTCAAGAGCAGTCGGATTCGGCTAACTCCGAGTTGCAACGAATCAGCGCCGAACTACGCACATTCTCGGTTGGGGCTTACGTGACCGGCGGCGACGACCCGATCATCGACGTGATAATCAAGAGTTCGGGTGACGTAGCCCCACAGAAACAGGGGTACATCCAGATCACCAGCGGCACCCGCAAGGACATGCTCGACCGGTACAAGACCATCAAGACGAAGGCTGACGCTGACGGTGAGCGGCTCGCCAGCGCACAGGCCGAAGTGCAGGCACGTCTTGCCTCGTTGCAGCAGTCACAGGGCGAGGCCAAGAAGGCGGTTGAACGTCAGAGCGAGATCAAAGCCAAGATCGACGGTGAACTCGGTGAATTGGTCGCCCAGGAGCAGCAGCGTCGCGCCGAACAAGCAGCCCGCGTTGCGGAAGAACAAGCAGTGCGGGCGACAGCCCAAGCCGGCGTCGGCACAAATACGGCGGGTTCCACAACACCTTCGGCAACGGGTCCCACAACTCCGGGGACAAATACGTCCGGAACGAACACTCCTGCACCGAACACTCCCGGCCCCGCAACGCCGCCCCCCACCACTCCATCACCATCCAATCCGCCTCCCACAACACCACCGCCGGTAACACCGCAACCTCCCACAACACCTCCGCCGACGACTCCTCCACCGCCTCCGGCAACCACCGGTGTGCGTCCAACCGCACAAGCAGCCGTGAACGCCGGGATGAGCAAGATCGGTTCGCCATACCTCTGGGCAGGCGCAGGCCCGAACGTATTTGACTGTTCCGGGTTCACCATGTGGGCATGGGCCCAGGCTGGTGTGAGCCTGCCCCACTACAGCGGTGCGCAATACACCAAGAGCCGCCGCATCACCATCGCAGAAGCGCAGCCCGGCGACCTCATCTTCTTCTGGGCACCTGGCGCTGGCGGTGACCCCAGCCACGTGGGTCTCTACATCGGCGGGAACAAGATGGTGCACTCGCCCAGCGCTGGCAACTACGTGCGGGTCGACAGCATCTACTGGTGGACCGGGGCACGCATAGCAGCCGGACGGGTCTGAGGGTCCAGAACCACAGTTGGCCCGGATCAAACAGGTCTTTCGGCGTCCAGGTGGCGATCGACTAGTCGTGCTGCTGCACGGATATCAGGACGATCCAACCTCCCTGTTCGAAGCCGTCGAAGAACTCGATCCCGAAGCTCGCTTCAGATTCGTCGTGCCCAGAGCACCTTTCGAAACCCCAGATGGGCCAGCATGGTTCGCCGCAACTCACCCTGACGAAGATCCCACGGGCCACTCGCATCGACGTCTGGTTGACTCACTGGCGGAATTGAATGAGTTGATACGCGAGGAATCCGCGGCAATCGGTACAGCACCCAGCGACACGATTGTCATCGGCTACTCACAGGGAGGGGCTACCGCATTGGCGCTGGCTCTGCGTGCCGACGCACCTTTTCAGGTAGCCGCCGTGGCCGCAATCGCCGGATACCTGCCCGACACAGACGGGCTCACCTGGAACTTCGAGGCCTCAGCCAAGACCACCCGGGTCCTGCTGGTGCACGGAACAGATGACGACCAGGTACCCGTATTGCAGAGTCGCAGTGCATCGAAGGTCTTGCGACGCCACGGAATCGACTGCGAATTTGTCGAAATAGAAACGGGCCACGTCCTCGATGAGGATCTGTTGATCCAAGTGGCCGAGTGGTTGGACCGCCAGTAAGAGAATGATGACGCAACAATGACAACACGCAGATAACAACACGGAGCACACAATGACCGCATACACCATGACGCTGGTTATAGAAAACCTTGCCGACACTAAGGAGACCCTCGATGCTCTGAGCGCGGAGTTCTCAGACGTCTCGATCCGCACCGAGGGCGGCGTCGCTTACGTCACCGGAACCTCCGAGGGAACCTCGCAGAAGACGGCGGGACAGGCATTCACACGCGGCTTCAAGACGATGTTCCCCGAGGCCGTCATGCTTCGTCTCGACCAGGACCTGGTATCGGTGGCTGAGATCGCCCAACGATCCGGACAAGACGTCGATTCGGTCAGGTCGCTGATAGACGGCACGGAAGGGCCCGGCGGATTTCCCATCCCCATTGGGGTGGTGGCCGATGGAATTGCCATCTGGCCTTGGTCGTCCGTGGCCAAATGGCTGACAGAGAACCTCAACCTCGACTTCAGAGTCAACCTGCTCGACCCTGAGGCCTCCGCTGCAGTTGACGCAAACTTGGCATCACGTCGCCTGATCGGCCCCGACCACTCCAAGGGTGGTCTATAAACCAGCGGCCTCCCGAGCGTTGTGGTTGCCGCTCTTCTCGAATGGCACAATCTCCATCGAGTATGCGCTCGTGCGACGGCCTTGTGGCCTCACCGCCCAATCCAACAACCGCCGGCTCATCACGTGCGATGCTCAGGCCTCGAGGACCTACAAGCGGCTGCATCTGCTCCACGTAGGATTGCGACCCGTGATGTGGAGTTCGAGGCCGTGGACCATCGCTCGCAGCCTCGTAGCCGGGCTGTGCATTGCCGCGTCCGTACCACCATGGGGTTGGTGGCCGCTGGCATTCATTGGCATTGCAATGTGGGACCTGCTGCTGACCGGCCAGCCGTGGAAAGCCCGCTTCTGTCGTTCCTGGTTAGTCGCAGCGGCATGGCTGTTCCCCGCAACGCTGTGGATGTGGGACCTGACCGCTCCGGGCTACCCGGTAGCGGGGGCTGTGTTCGCAACCTTCTTTGGTATTGCCGGAGTCGCAACACCGCCCAACCGCACAGCACGGTGGATCGCTCTCCCAGCCACCATCGTGCTGGCCGAAGCCGCTCGTTGGACCGTTCCGTTCGGTGGAATCCCCTTGGCGACACTCGCCATGACTCAGGCCGGCTCACCCCTGGCCCAAACAGCCCGATTGGGAACGGCAATCTTCGTGGTGGCCATAACCGTGGCCACCGCAATAGCCCTGTCAGCCGCGATACAACGACAATTCCGTGACGCCATCGCCGCTATGGCAGTAGTTGCCGTGGTCATCATCGTGGCGCTGGTTGCGCCTCGAGGCCACGACATCTCGCCGATGACCATTGCCATTGTCCAAGGCGGTGGACCTCAGCGCACAAGGGCTACATCCAGTGACGCCCGAGAAGTGTTCGAACGCCATCTGGAGGCAACCGAAAGCGTCTCGCTGCCCGTCGACATGGTTCTGTGGCCCGAGAACGTGGTTGCCGTCGACGGCTCGCTGGCGGACAGCGTCGAAAGCACTGAATTGGCGGCGCTGGCACGACGCATGGATACAACACTCATCGTGGGTGCAACCGAAGACGACGGGCCGGACCATTTCCTCAACGCAGCAGTCGTCTTCAATCCTGACGGCTCGATGAGAGAGCGCTACGACAAGGTGCGGCGAGTTCCGTTTGGAGAGTACGTACCGCTGCGCAACATCATCGAGCGCTTGGCGGGTGCGAATTCGGGCCTGCCGCAACGAGATGCGTTGGCCGGGACGCAGCCCGCCGTACTGCACACCGATGTCGGCAGCTTCGCCGTAGCGATTTCGTGGGAAATCTTCTTCACCAACCGTGTGCGTGACGGCGTTCTCCACGGCGGAGAGGTTCTGCTCAACCCCACCAATGGGTCTTCTTATTGGCTCACCCAGGTGCAGAGCCAACAGGTGGCTTCATCGCAGTTGAGGGCAATCGAGTCGGGCCGCTGGACCCTTCAGGCGGCGCCCACCGGCTTCAGCGCCATCATCTCGCCCGACGGGAACGTCCTCGAACGCACCGGAGTCAGCGAACAACGTGTTCTACAGGGAACCGTCCAACGACGAAGTGGCAATACCATCGCCACCACAATTGGCCCGCTGCCCACCGTCTGGCTGGCGGTGGTGCTGGTTGCAGCCGCTTGGGTTGTCAACCGGCGAACCGGCCACCCACGAAGGCTATTTGAGTCGTAGGGCCTGCCTCAAAATCAGTTGCTGTCGTACCCTTCGGGGTGCAAC
>CAYQFM010000047.1:8321-13332 GCA_964416735.1 uncultured Iamiaceae bacterium
CTGGCCGGGTTCTTGGAGGCCAGCGACCCTGACGGCCGGACTGGGAGTGGCACCTACCATGCAGATGGTTCCTATTTCGAACGGGCATGACTGCGGTCATAGGCCATCGGAATCAATTGACATGTCAGGCGGCCCTTTGTGCTTGCGTTCGCGAGACACCTTGTCGAATACTGCACCATGGCTTCAAATCTGGTACCGAAGCACTATCGAATCTCGTCAGGGCATTCTTTCCATTTCACAACACAATCTCATCGGTAGATCATGAAGGAATAGTCATGAACAACTTTGTTCGTTTTGGCCTTGTCGCCCTGGTGGCACCAGCACTCATTGTTGGCTGTGGCAACTCAACCTCAAATGAAAGCAGTCAGCGTTCGAACGAGAGCCAGCAATCAACATCCCAGGATCCGAAGGCATCGAACGTCGACAGTCCGGACACCACGTCATTCGAGACCTCCGGGAGTGGAGAGGTTGCCAGTGCCGGTGGTGATGGGGTGCTGCCTGATGGGGTTCAGGGCTCTCGAACCAGTCCTCTACACACCAGCACCGTCGCTGCCTCCAGTGCTGACGGGAACACGGTCGTCCCTTTGACATCGGGTCAAGATCTCTGCGCCACGTTTGAGGCGACCGGGGTGGGAGTGCAGTTCGAGCAAGCCGGCGTCAGCGGACTTCGCTACTTGGTCTCATTCGTGGGGGCTCCCTACGGATATCACCAAGCCACAGTCGTCTGCTCCACGTCGAACCAAGCGATTACGTCGGGTGGAGAAGGACCCGGAGACGCCGGGGTCTCCGTTGCCTGTCCCAGTGACAAGCCGCGAGTGCGTACCGGCACGGGCGGAGCGGCTTTTCACATTGCCACATCTGGTGCTCGGACCGACAGTGCGCAGTACGTGTCCGGGAACTACGGCCCGAGTAAAGACGGAATGTGGAACTTCCGCTTCAAGAACACCTCCGCCAACCAAACTATTACCGCTACCGTCTGGGCAGTCTGCGACTGAGATCGTCAGTTCAGTGATTGATCCGCCGGTTGTTCACGCAGGTTCACGGTGTAGACAAGCCGGTGTCAACACCCGAGCGAGTAGCTCACGGCAGCACAGACCCGGGTCATTGTTGACGAGTTGATCTCTCCAATACGGGATGTGAGCATGGATTGCGCAATGGTGTGAATCCCATCGCAATCGACGACCAACTCAAGCTGAAATGACTCGGCATGAGGCACTCGCTGTCGAAGTGGTCGTGACAGTGCCGGTTTCGGTCCCTCGGTAGTCTCGTGGCCGTGCTGACCGCCGCGCTGACCGCCGTGCTGACCACCGTGCTGACCCAGGCTGATGCTTCGTGACCAGATCTCCCCTGCTCGATTGGTTCAGTGGATGGATAGGGCAGACCCCCGACGCGCCGTTCATTACCTTCCCTGACGATGACGAACTAGCACCGTTGGACTACCGCCGCGCAGGCCTGGTGGTCTCGGCTCTAGCAAACGAACTCACCACAAGGGGCGTCGGGGTCGGTGGCCACGTTGTCGCACAGATTCCGACGTGCGCCGATGCGATCCTCCTAGCGCTGGCAACTCTGTGGGCGGGTGGGGTGTACGTCCCGCTCAACACGGCACTCTCCGAAAACGAGAGCGACATCCTGATCGACGACGCGCAACCCGCCGTGACGATCCGAGGTGCCCAGGCGCTCACGCAACTCGTGGGCGCGGCCATGACACGCATCGAGGACGGGCACCCGCCGATCGACCTGACCCGGCCGGTGCCGCGCGCCGACGAAGATCCGGCGGCAATCATCTACACGTCTGGCACCACAGGACGTTCCAAGGGGGCGATCGTCACCCACGGCAACCTGGCGTCGAACGCCCGGGCACTCTGCGATATCTGGGGGTTCACATCCAACGATGTGACGGTCCACGCACTGCCGACCTTCCATGTACACGGGTTGTTCGTGGCGGTGAACACGGCGTTGATTGCCGGCTCGTCACTGCACTTTCTCGGCCGCTTCGACGTAGATCGCGTCGTCGACGCTCTCCGTGGGCCGGGAACGGTGTTGATGGGTGTTCCCACCTTCTACGTACGACTCCTGGCGTCGGAGCACTTCACGCGCGAGGTCGCGGCAAATACCCGTCTGTTCATCTCGGGCTCCGCTCCCCTGACAGCCAAGGTGTTCGATGAGTTTGCCGCACGGATCGGCATGCAGATTCTCGAGCGTTATGGCATGTCCGAGGCTGGGATGATTGCGTCGAATCCGCTCACAGGAGAACGGGTCGCCGGCAGCGTGGGTTTTGCGCTTCCCGATGTCGAGGTGCGAGTCCGCGTCGACGACGACCCCGATGCACCGCTCGCCCAACCATCGCAACCCGGCGGCATCGAGGTGCGTGGTCCGAACGTGTTTTCCGGCTACTGGCAGATGCCGGAGCGTCACACGACCGGCTTCACCGCAGACGGTTGGTTTCGCACCGGCGATCTGGGAACGCTGGACAATGAAAGTCGGCTGTGCATCGTCGGTCGAGCCAAGGACCTGATCATCTCCGGTGGTGAGAACGTGTACCCCGCCGAGATCGAGGCGATCCTCGATCCACTCCCTGGGGTTGCGGAATCGGCGGTAGTTGGTATGGACGACGATGACCTCGGCGAACTGGGTCTGGCGGTCGTCGTGGCTGATCCCGCTGGGCCGCCACCCGATCCCGAGGAACTGCTGAGGATGCTCAGCGGTCGTATCGCACGTTTCAAAGTTCCCCGAGCATGTGTGATCGTCGAGGCACTTCCCCGTAACGCAATGGGCAAGGTGCAAAAGGTCCTGCTTCAGCAGCAATTCACCGCAGCCTGGCCGACACTGCTATCGCAGGCATAGAGCGAGCACGGCTTTGCGGATTGGTGTAAAATTCGGGTTTGACTTGGCTGTCCGTGAGGATCACCAAGTGGAACTGCCGCAATCTCTGCTGTCTCCAGCGGAAGATGTCGACACGACAGGGGGACCCCAGTGGGATTCATCAAAGCATTCGCAGGCGCGGTCGGGGGAACCCTCGCAGACCAGTGGAAGGACTTTCTGACACCGCCACCCTCGGTACCGCCGACCGCCGCAATCTTCCCCGCGGTGGCCAAAGGCCAAGACGCGGGCCGCGGCTCGAACACCAAAGGGTCCGAGCACATCATCACCAACGGCAGCCTGATCGTGGTACCCGAGGGATACGCCCTCATCACCTTCCAGGACGGTGAGCTGACGGGTCTGGTGGCCGAGCCCGGCGGATACCAGTACAGCTCCGACAACCAGAACTCGCAATCGATATTCGCCGGTGACGGGATAATCAGCCCGCTGATCAAGACCTCGTGGGAGCGGTTCAAGTTCGGAGGCCAACCGGCCGCCCAGCAGCTTGCGTTCTACGTGAACCTCAAGGAGATTCCGAACAACCGCTTTGGAACGCAGTCCGAGATCTACTGGGATGACGCCTACCTGGGCACACAGGTCGGAGCCATCACGCGTGGCACCTACACCCTGCGGATTGTCGACCCGATCCTGTTCGTGAAGCAGTTCGTACCTGTCACCTACTACAGCTACGACGCCAAGATCTTCGACTTCTCCGACATGGACAATGATGCCGCCAGCCAACTCTTCACAGAGGTCGTCGGCTCTCTTGCGGCAGCGTTCTCCCACTACACAAACGATCCTTCCAAGGGCAACCGGATTGCAAAGATCCAGGGGGACGCCATCGGATTTGCCCAGTCGCTCAGCGCTGCCGTCGAAGAGGGCTACCAGTGGACGACCGACCGTGGCCTGACCATCATCAAGGTTGCGCTTGCCGCCATCGAATATGACGAGGACACCAAGGCACTTCTCAGCGACGTGAAGAAGGCTGACGCACTTGGCGGCGCGAGAGGCAACTCTTTCATGCAGCAGGCAGCGGCCCGCGGCATCCAGGCCGCAGGCGAAAATCCTTCGGGTGGAGCTGCGGGGATGGCCTTCATGGGCATGGGCATGCAGTCGGTCGGTGGCGCCATGGGCGGACTGCAGCAAAACGTGCCAGCGGCGCAACCAGCACCTGCACCTGCCCCGGCTCCTGCTGCCCCAGCGGAGGCTCCCGCACCTGCAGCCCCGGCCCCGGCTGCTGAAGATCCGGTTGCCAAGCTCGCCCAGTTCAAGACCATGCTCGACCAGGGGCTCATCAGCCAGGAAGAATTCGACGCCGCCAAAGCCAAGCTTCTCGGGCTGTAGGAGACGTCGATGAGCGATCCGTCCCAGCAACCAGGTCCACCCCAGCAGCCTCTCGCTCCGCCGCCACAGGGGGTCGAAGCCAGTCCGCCATCGGACGTACCTGAGGCTCTGATCGGTGCCGTGTCCGGGACTCCGGAGCCTCAGATCATCCAGACCGACGCCGAAGCCAAGGACGGCCTCGCCAAGTGTGAGGCGTGCGGGTCTACCGACATTGCCCTGAACACCTCGACAGGCAATCTGAGGTGCAATTTCTGCCGACACGAATGGCTACCAACCCTCGCGGGTGATGCCTTCGGCATCAACGGTGACATCGGCCTGCTGAAGGGGACTGTGCTCGGCTCCGGATCGACTGACATTTCGGCGTCAACCGATGTCGTGCTGACCTTCAAGTGCAGTGCCTGTGGCGCCGAGGTGGTCATAGATACCGAAAACAGCACCCAGGCCAGGTGCCACTGGTGTCGCAATACGCTCTCGATGAATCAGCAGATTCCAAACGGAGCGGTGCCCGACGTCGTGTTGCCGTTCCAGTTGACCAGGGACCAGGCCATCGAGAAGATCTCCGACTTCGTCAAGAAGCGGAAGTTCTTCGCCCATCCAAAGTTCAAGCGGGAGTTCAACCCCGAGAACGTCATGGGCGTATATCTGCCCTACATGATCATCGACGTGAACGCTCATGCGAACCTTGTCGGACACGGTGAGCACGAGACCCGCCGCTACACAGTGAAGGTGGGCGACGACGAAGAGACCCGCTATGACGCTGACGTCTACGCAGTCTCACGCGAGTTTGATATCCACATAAACGATCTGA
>CAYQFM010000048.1:0-11811 GCA_964416735.1 uncultured Iamiaceae bacterium
CTGGCAGAGCGCAGCGGGTGTGGGCTTTGATGCGCCGCCGGCAAACCGGGTGCTGGACCCTGTCGCACAGGGCCGCAAGTGCGATCCGGAGGGTGCATACATAAGGCGGTGGGTCCCTGAATTGACCGAACTCGAAGGTGATGCGGTCCACGCCCCATGGGATGTCGTTGACGATGAAACCGGGGTGGAGTATTCCGACCGGATCGTCGATCTCGATGAATCTCGCGCCAGAGCTGTCGAAGCATTCACCAACCCCGGGGTGGTCAGGGAACAGGCTGCTGACGGCTGATGAGGACCTCGTATTTCGTGGCGAAGGCCGAGGGTCCGTACGTGTGGGACCCCGAGGGAAACCGTCGCCTCGATCTGGTGATGTCGTACGGGTCTGCGATTCTTGGACACGCTTATCCAACCGTGATCGACGCGGTGATGTCCGCGGCGGCGGATGGAATCTCGTTTGGTGCACCCACCAAACACGAACTCATGCTTGCAGAGGCAATTTGCGAGCGGGTGCCATCGGTGGACTCCGTTCGGTTGACCTCCGGCGTTGCCGAGGCAGCGATGCTCGCGATCGGTGGTGCACGCAGGTTCACCCGTCGCTCGCGGATCGTGCAGTTCCAAGGGACCACAACCCGTGATTCCGACACTGATGATTCCGGTGCTGCAGTGGCGGTTCCCTACAACACCATTCCGATTCTTGACGAGAACGTGGCGTGCGTGATTGTCGAACCGGTCGCCACGGGTACGGGTCTCGTTGCGCCGCTTCAGGGCTTCCTGGAAGGGCTGCGGGCAGAGTGTGACCGGGTCGGAGCGCTGTTGATCTTTGACGAGGTGACCACAGGTTTTCGTGTTGCGCCCAGCGGAGCTCAAGGGTTCTTCAGTGTCTCGCCTGATCTGAGCTTGTTCGGCAAGGTGATCGGTGGCGGGTTTCCCATCGGCGCCCTGGGCGGACGAGGTGATGTCATGGAGGTTGTAGCTGCTCTGGGTGCGCAACAACCGGGAGCAGACCATGGAGAGTTGGGTAATCCCGTTGCAGCTGCGGCTGGAGTTGCCGCCCTCGACATGCTCACCAGTGGTGTCTACGGGTTGATCGATGCACGGGCGCGTCGGCTGGCTGAGGGTTTTGAGTCTGCATTTGTGGATGTTGCAGGTGGCGTAGTGGTCCAGAGAGTCTCTTCGCTGGTGGGTCTTCGCTTCGGAACGGGATTACCGACCGACATCGATGGAGCGAACGGAGCGGATCAACAGGTCTACAACCGTTTGTACGGCACGATGCTCGACAGGGGTGTTGCAATGCCGCCGCCCGATTGTGAGGTGAGTTTCTTGTCGATGGCGCACACCGACGAGGTGATCGACACAATCATCGTTGCGGCTCACGAAGTGGCCGAGATGCTCTGAAGTTGTTCAGGTGCTGTGCTGGCGGGACGTCTCTGTTCAAGAAGGCGTCAGTCGAGACCGGACGGCTCGGGAATCAGCCGGGCCACAGCGGCAGCCGCCTTGTAGATCGCCTCGGGTGGGCCGGTCTTCTCATCTCGCATGAGGTTCGCCATGATCCGTAGCACCCATTCCATCAGCGACTGTGAGCGCATGCCCACCCTGGTCAACTCTCGCATCAGGGCGGGCCTGCCGATCACCTGCGCAAACAGACGGGCCACCTTGAAGTAGCGCCCGTACTCATCGTCGAGCAGTTGCGGGTAGCGCTGTATGGCCATGCCGTTGCCCGTGACCAGGGCTTCGTCGATCAACCCAGCGGCCAACTTTCCCGTCTCCAAGGCGTAGTCGATACCCTCGCCATTGAATGGGTTGACCGAACCGGCGGCGTCGCCGACCGCCATCCATGTCGGTCCGACTTTCGGATGGATTGCCCCACCCATGGGCAGCCTGCCGCCGGTTGGAGCGCTTGTTGCCGTCTTCGGTGAAATACCCCAGTAGGCGGGTGCCGTCGCGGCGAACTCCTCGAAGATGTGGGTCGTGTTGATCGACTTGTAATCACGGAAGGTGGACAGCAGGCCGATGCCGACGTTGATCTGACCGTCGCCAACGGGGAATATCCAGCCGTACCCGGGCAGAGAGTTGCCGTTGCGGTCACGCAGGTCCAGGGCGCTCTCGATCCATGGATCGTCGTGCATTGGGCTCTCGAAATAACCCCGAATGGCCATTCCCTGCGGCCACGCCTTGCGCCGCGATGTGCCGAGAGAACGGCCGAAACGCGAATTGGCCCCATCGGCCACAACCACGTATCGGGCGCGGATCTCACGCTCCTGTTCTGAGTCGGTGTCACGCACCACTGCGCCCACGACCAAGCCCCGTTCGGTGATTGGTCGGACCGCTTCGGTCCCCTGATGGAGAACCGCACCCGCAGCGACGGCATGATCGGCGACCATGGTGTCGAGGTCGCGGCGGCGAATGACATAGCCGTACGCCGGAAAGACGGGATGGTCGGGCCAAGACATCTCGAGGGTGATGTCGTGCGCCACGGCCCGCAGGCCGTCGTAGCGGTGATACTTGGCTAACGAGTCAGCGAGACCCATGCCCTCGAGTTGCGCCACCGCACGAGGTGTCAGCCCATCACCACATGTCTTGTCACGCGGAAACCGCTTCTTCTCGACCGCTACGACATCGTGACCGGCACGGGCAAGCCAGTAGGCAGTTGCCGAACCGCCCGGGCCCGCGCCGACCACCAGCACATCGTGGCGGTCGGAGTCAGCCATCGTTGGACGAACCCGATCGGGTCGGGATCAGTCGGAGCTCGGCTTGGTCAGTTTGCCGTCCGCACCGAACAGGGGGGCGCCGCTCGCATCTATGAGGGTCTCGCCAGCTTCGTCGAGCATCGGCGCACCGTCAGCATGGGTCAGTGACGCATCGGCAGCGATTCTGGCCGGATCGGGAACCTCGCCGCCGAGAACCTCACGCTCGTAGCGGACCACGGCAAGCAGTTCTTCCTGGGTCAGTACAGAACTGAACGCTGGCATTGGTGTTCCATTGAAGCTGAGGGTCTTGTGCTGACCGCCCTCACGCTCAGGGTCGCCGTAGGGGGTTCCCTCACCGCCGATACCGGTCGATCCGATCCATACGAATTCGAGTTGCTCTTCGATGTTCGGGAAGGTCTTGATGATCTCGCCGTCCTTGAATGGACGACCCACCGCACCAGCTCCATCGGCACTGTGGCAGCTTGCGCAACGGGCGGTGTAAACCTCTGCGCCAATCTCGAGCTGGGGTAATTTCTTCTCGCCAGCGGAGGTGAGGGTGACGGCGTAGATGATTGCCCAGAGCGGCAGTAGCGCCAACACGGGCATTGCCCAGAGCGGGATTCTCTTGCGCTTCAACGATGCCTCTACATACGGAGGCACCGGCTCTGGCGCTTTGGCAACAGGCGCGGCGGCTGCCTTCTTTGCCGGCGCAGCCTTGGCAGCAGGCTCCACAGCCGTGCCGGCAGCCTCGCCAGTCGGAGCAGGCGACGCTGCGCCACCGGCGTCAGCGGCACCACCCTTGCGGGCTTGGGAGCGCTTGAGGAGATGCTCTGGAATTTCGGTCACGGCCGGCCTCCGCATCGGAGATGTGGGGTGCTTGCTACCCACCTGTCGAACGGCGCAACCCTAGGTGATACGACACGGTGTGAGCCAAGTGGGACCCGACCTTGTACGAGCGACCGGCAGGTGCCAAGCAAGCAACAAGAGGGTGACGGGGGGCCGACTCGAGGGCGATCGGATTCTCGATGTGATCGCGTCGCGTGGTTGGTGCTAGACCAAGGCCTGCGTCGAGGACCCCCGGTGAGCCGGTGGAAGTCGACATTCCGTTAGATTGTGAGCGAATTCACGAGGGAGGTCCCCGCAGGGTGGTCGGCCTAATCGCTTCCTTGATCGTGACAGTACTGATGATCGGGATCGTCATCCCGTTGGCAAAGCGTCGCCCCGTGGGCACTCCGGTGACCTGGGGTGAGGCCATGGTGGCTGGCACCTATGCGTTCTTCCTCTTCTTCTGGACGAACGGGGTGGTTCCCCATCTCTGGCTCACCTACGCAGACAATGAGCTCAAGTGGCGCAATGACAAGCTCCTCATGGGTCCCGGCAGCATTCTGAAGCCACAGCCGATGGGTGGCTGGAACCCAATCACGCTCAACTACCAGTTCGTGCGTGACATCGTCGCCGTTCTCATCTACGTCGTGTTCCTCGTGGCCACCGCTGCAATTTGGATCTGGTGGCAGAAGCGTGGACAGCGCGCTGAAAAGGCCGCGGCCCATGCCGACGAGTCCGTGTTCGGTCGTCCATTGTTGAAGGAGGGGTAGTTCGATGACGAAGATCGATGCCAATCCACCATTCCCGGAGTGGACAGACGAGTATTCGCTCCAGGAAGTTTCCAACGATTGGCTCCAGGCCCAGGTCAAGCCGAAGCAGTTCATACACATCGACCAGTCGGAGTGCATCACCTGCGAGGGGTGCGTCGACATCTGTCCGTGGAAGTGCATCCACCTGATTTCCACTGACGCCATCGAGGGAGCCATCGACACGACCCGTCCAGGCGATGATCCCGGAGACCAGTCGATGTTCATAATCGACGATGACGTCTGTACACGATGCGCTCTGTGCGTTGACCGGTGCCCGACAGGAGTGATTGCTCTGGGCAAACTGGTGGACGCGCCCGACGATGGTGACCCGCACTTCCGCATGCCCAACTACGGCTATGCGTACGGAATGCGTTTGATCTAGGAATTTTGAGGAATCGAGCAGCGGTTCGGCTCGATGGAGACACAGGAGCAACTGTTGGCGAAGACGATGGGACGACCGGGCGAGAGTGGAATCGCCAAGAAGGTCTCCGACCTGACCGACACCGTTCAGGGGTCGCAGGCTTGGAGCTCCATCTTCCGGCCAGGTTCGGTATTCCGCAAGGGATACACGGACAGCCCCCGAAACCGGTCATACGTCATCATGAACAGCGTCCTCTACCACCTCCACCCGGTGAAGGTGAAGCGTCACGCTGTCAAGGTGAGTTACACGCTGTGTCTTGGTGGCCTCAGCTTCTTCATGTTCATCCTGTTGACGGTGACGGGCATCTTCCTGATGTTCTATTACCGTCCGACGGCTGCTCAGGCTTGGAACGACATCTACACGATGCAGACCTCGGTGACCTTCGGTCTGCTTGTGCGGAACATGCACCGATGGGCGGCCCACCTGATGGTGTTGTCGGTGTTCCTCCACATGGCCCGCGTCTTCTATCACGGGGCATACAAGCCACCCCGTGAATTCAACTGGGTGATCGGTGTCGTCTTGCTCACACTCACCCTGCTTCTCTCGTTCACGGGCTACCTACTTCCGTGGGATCAGCTTGCGCTGTGGGCCGTGACCGTGGGTACGAACATGATGGGCTACACGCCGGTGTTCGGTGACCAGGTGCGATTCGTACTCCTGGGAGGTCGCGAGATCTCGAGTGACACGTTGTTGCGCTGGTATGTGCTTCACGTGTTGTTCGTACCGTTTGTCACCGTGATCTTCATGGCCATTCACTTCTGGCGGGTCCGAAAGGATGGCGGCATCTCCGGGCCGCTCTGATCGCACGAGGAACCATGACCGAGATTCCAGAACATCTCCGTAAGCGGGCCGAAGCAGCCCGCAGTAAAGCAGAGGCGCAGTCCGCTGCCCCGACCGAATCGGCACCCGCCGCGTCGTCCGGTGAATCGGCCTCGTCCGGCAAGATCCCCGCGCATCTACTCGAGCGCACCAAGGCCGCCAAGGCGCGAGCAGGTGGGGAAGCGCCCGCTGCCGCTCAAAGTGGTGGTGGCGCCCCCGTGAAGGCTGCCGCAGCAGCGACCGCCACCCTCGATTCGCCGGTGCCGGTACCAGAGGGTCCCGGTGGTCATACCCAGCGCCTTCTGACCGTGGTAAAGGCTGGGGCGATTCAGGACATCAAGACCCAGCCACAGGACAAGGTCCACGTGTGGCCACACCTGCTCTCCATCGAGTTCGTTGCGGCGCTGCTCCTCATGGCTTTCACGGTGATCTTCTCGATCTTTGTGAATGCACCACTTCAGGAACTTGCAAACGTCAACCAGACACCGAACCCTTCGAAGGCACCGTGGTATTTCCTCGGCCTTCAGGAACTTCTCACGATGTTCCACCCGATGGTTGCCGGTGTGACCATTCCGGGTATGGGCATCTTCCTGCTGATCTTGGCTCCGTATATCGATCGCAATCCGTCCAACAAGCCCGAAGATCGCAAGTTCGCGATCTCGCTGTTCACCCTCTTCATGATGTTCTGGGCGATCCTCGTGATCATCGGATCATTCTTCCGGGGGCCAGGATTCAACTTCGTGGCGCCTTGGACCACCGGAATCTTCTTCGAACTGTGATGCACACCCCACCAACAGGAGCCCTTTCCGAAGGCACAGGTAGGCACTCGTGAACCCCGTATTCATAGTGATCATCGTTGTTGTGGTGCTCGCTGGCGTAACGCTGGTGGCCGCACTACGAAGGCGCGAGACAGGAAAGGCCACCGGCCTGCTTTCCACCGAGGCAATCGCCCGTGACGATGGGCAGCCGGCTGTCCTCAAGAAGCCGGCATCTTCGCCCGGACGTGAACTGGAGCGCGAAGTCTCGATGGAGCGACGAGGTGGCAGCACCTTGGTCATCGCAGATGACGGACCTGTTGACGTCGAGAAGTTCGTCCCGCCGGATCCGTACACCTACGGCGTAACGCGTAGGCAGTTCTTCAACCGCTCGATAATCGGGCTCATGGTCCTGAGCCTGTCGTCGTTCGGCGCAGCGGTGATCGCTTTCCTCTGGCCTGTGCCGAAGGGTGGTTTCGGTTCGAAACTGCGCGTCGGGAAGATCGAAGATCTCCAGGCCGAAATCGACGCGAACAACGGTTTCCTGTACGTCGCAGAAGGCCGCTTGTGGCTCACCCACTACCCGAGTGCCGCTCTTGACAAGGCGAAGGGCATCTACCCCGCTTCGGTTCTGCCCAGTATGGAAGCAGGCGTCTCCGTGCTGTACCAGAAGTGCCCGCACCTTGGTTGCCGCGTTCCGTCGTGTGAGACATCGCAGTGGTTCGAGTGCCCGTGCCACGGCTCGCAGTACAACAGGGCCGGCGAGAAGAAGGGCGGTCCTGCCCCACGCGGTATGGACATGTTCGTCACCGAGGTGACCGACGGCGTCCTGATGGTCGATACCGGCCAAGTGGTTCCCGGTGTACCAATCGGTGTGAACACGACCGGTCAAGAAGCAGAAGGTCCCCACTGCGTGGGGGGAGGTCACTGATGGGCGTCGTCGGCAGCCAGGTCATTCTGGCCAGCGTGCAGAACACAGTCGGCTATGTGATAGCGGGCATCCTCATTCTGGGGTTCTTCGGCGCCGTTGCGCTGAACATGCGCAAGGGCAGCGCCGAGGTGGGTGCTGAACTGACACATGCACCCAACCGCGGCCTTCTACCCACCGATGAGGAACTGGAGACCACCCGGCTCGACAAGACCCTCACATACGGTCTGATTCTCTTGGGCATCATCGCACTCGCCCTCCCGCTCTACTGGTTGGCTGAGCCCGGCCGTCAGGAAGGCGAGATCGAGCGTTTCGATGCACAGTTCGTCAAGCGTGGCGAAGCCCTCTACACCACCGAGGCCCAGTGCTCGAGCTGTCATGGCCCGAACGGAGTCGGCGGTTCGGCTGCATACACGATTCTCAACGGAAACGGTGACTTTGTCTCCAGCGTTACCTGGCAGGCTCCCGCTCTGGATACGGTTCTGTATCGCTATTCGCGTGACGAAGTGCGCTTCATCATCACCTACGGCCGCGGTTTCTCCCCCATGGCTGCATGGGGCGCAGATGGTGGTGGTCCGCTGACCGACCAAGAGGTCGACAACCTGATCGACTACCTCTACACAATCCAGGTGCCCGCGGCGCAAGCGGCCGCGGCCGTCGAGAAACAGGTCACTGACCAGTGCGCACCAGGAGACACGGAGCTGTCCGGAGACGCCCCTTGTACAGCGCCGAATGCTCCTTACAAGACTCTGGGCGAGACGCTTTTCAACCTCGGCTACACCGATGGATTCGCCGGTGGTGCCTATTCGTGCGGTAGATGTCATACAAAGGGTTGGTCCTACGGACAGGCCGAGGTTTCGGGTGGTGGTTCGATGGGCCCGAACCTGACAGGTGGCAGCGTCCTGCGTCAGTTCAATACGGCTGCCGATCAGATCCAGTTCATTTCAGAGGGTGCCGAAACCGGAAGGACCTACGGACACGCCGGTCTCTCGGGCGCCGGAATGATGCCTGGCTTCGGTGTGAACCCGAACAAGGACCCGGTGAACAAGCCCGGACCCAGGATCCTTCCGATGGACGCTGAGCAGATCATGTACACCGAAGAACAGATTGCGGCGATAGTCGCTTACGAGCGGAGCCTGTAAGCATGCAACACCTCTCCATGTTCGCCGGACTCGCTTTCGATCCTGGCATCCGAGGCATATTTGTCGTCCTTGTCGGTGTCGTGGTTCTCTGCGGATCGATCTACCTTCTATTGGCAACCAACACGGGAGCACGCCTGGGCATGCTTCTCGCTCTTGCCGGGGTGACAGGATGGTTGGTCTGCCTCACCCTCTTCTGGTGGATATCGCCTCCAGCTATTGGGCCTCGCGGCAATAACCCCGAGTGGAAGGCCGTAGAGGTTTACGTGACCGGGGGTAATGAACCACAGTCCGAGGTTCTTGCAACGTTGCCTCGCCCGAAGAAGTTCCCCACGCCCGAAGAAGTCCTGGCTGCCAATCCCGAATTGGACAAGGACTTCCCCAACGGCTTTGTACTTTCGGACTTGCAAGCTGCTCATCAAGACATAGTCGCCGAAGCCATCGGGGACATGGACCTGGGCGGATGGAAGCTGATCTCGAGTTCAGCGGCTGGTGAGGTTCAGGCGGCTGCAGACGCAGCGCTTACGGGCAACAACATCTTTTCCTCAGCTACGGACTACAAGAAGCTGAACGTATTCACGCAGGGTGGCAAACCGACGCGTCTCGAGTACTGCCCTGATGCCAAGGGAGGAACCTTTCTTCCCGACGACGTGGTGTGCCGTGTCCAATACAAGTTCTCCAAGCTGTTCACTTTCCGTCATCCAACCCACTACGCCGTAGTTCAGGTGCAGCAGGTGATTCCGCAGGAGACGAAGCCCGGTGAACCGCCACCCCTTCCGAGGGTCGACCCTGACCAGCCCGTGATCTCTGTGGTCTTGGAGCGCGATCTGGGCAACGTCAGGTTCATTCCATTCCTGTATTTCGTCATCTCGTTGGCGCTGTTTGCATTCTTCGTCCTGGTCCTCCACTACCGGGACAAGACCCTCGTGAAGAACCTGCAGGCGGCGAAGGCGGCGACGACGAAGGGGTCCTGACCCGTGGGCCAGTACCTCCCAATTCTGCTGTTGGCGGTGCTGGCAGTTGTGTTCGGTGCTGTGAGCAGGCTTGCTTCGCGTCTGCTTGCGCCCAGAAACCCTTCTGCCGCCAAGTCTGCACCGTATGAGTGCGGCATCATCCCAACGAATGAACCGCCCGAACGTTTTCCGGTCAAGTTCTTCCTGATTGCGATGATCTTCATCGTCTTCGATATCGAGATCATCTTCTTCTTCCCATACGCCGTCATCTACAAAGAACTGGGCGGTGCCGGGATCGCCGCACTGGTCATCTTTACCGCCGCGGTTTTCGAATCGTTCCTGTACCTGATCGCCAAGGGCGGTCTCGATTGGGGCCCGATCAAGCAGCGGATGGCCGAGGGAATGGTTTCTCCCGGCAGAACCGCTCGTACGACAGTGCGTCGAGTGGGCTTGGAGGGCCGCGCGCCAATTGGCGTTGCGCAATCCGGCGCATCCGATACACCGGGAGAGGCCGCATAGATGCCCGAAATTGGTGGATTCAGAGAGCAGGGCCTCGAAGGCCTGCAACACAACTTCCTGACGGGAACCCTCGAGGGTCTGGTCAAGTGGTCACGTGCACGGTCGATGTTCCCGGCGACGTTCGGACTTGCATGTTGTGCCATCGAGATGATGGGTACCGGTGGGCCGCACTATGACCTTGCGCGGTATGGAATGGAGGTCTTTCGAGCCTCTCCCCGCCAGGCCGACCTGATGATCGTGGCCGGGCGGGTATCTCAGAAGATGGCACCGGTGTTGCGACAGATCTATGACCAGATGATGGAACCGAAGTGGGTCATCGCCATGGGCGTGTGTGCGTCGAGCGGTGGCATGTTCAACAACTACGCCATTGTCCAAGGTGTTGATCAGATCGTTCCCGTCGACGTGTACGCACCTGGTTGTCCACCCGGTCCGGAAACCCTCATGCACGCCATCCTCACCCTCCATCAGCGGGTACTCGACGGCGAGTTGACCCGGCGGGACCGCGGCCAGGGCGCTGGAATCATGGTCGAGCAGCGTGACGGTCAGATGGGTACCCGAATGGTCGGGGACAACTACCGATGACAGACCAGGGCGAGATCGAACCCGGCGTGGAAACCGAAGAGACCCCAAGCGCACCAGAACCGGAACTCATCGGTGGACACCCGGTGACGGAGACTCGTGGACAGCGGGTCATTCATCCGCCATTGGATGGCTATCTGAAAGCGGTGAAGGCGCTGCGCGCCGACGGTTTCATCATGTGCGTGGATCTCACCGCTGTTGATTATCAGTCCCATCCGGGCAGGACAGACCTTCCGGCAGGTGTGGCGCAAGAACGGTTCGAACTCGTGGTCAATCTCATCGACCACCGCTCGCGGGAGCGGATCCGGTTGCGTGTGCAGGTACCCGAAAACGAGCCGATCGTGCCGTCGATCTTTGAACTGCATCCTGGTACGGAGGCAATGGAGCGTGAGGTGTTCGACATGTTCGGTATCACGTTCGAAGGTCATCCCGACCTGACCCGAATCCTCATGCCGGAGGACTGGGTGGGTCACCCATTGCGTAAGGACTACGCATCGGGCCGCATACCGGTCCAATTCAAGGCCACCGGATCCCGCTAGGCGCTGTCGATGGAAAACGAATCACAGACAACGACGCCGGATGAGGCACCGGCTGGCTTCACTACGCATCTTCCTGTTGCGCAGACCTACGAGGGTGCTCAGGAGATGGCTCCGGTCGACCTCGCTTCGACAGTGGAGCACATGCGTGAGGTGGGAGCGGTGCTGCGCATGTCTGAGTCCGATGTCGCCGAGTTGGACGGGGTGTCCGAGGACGAGACGACCATCATCAACATGGGTCCGCAGCATCCGAGCACCCATGGTGTTCTGCGCCTGATGCTCGAACTGCGTGGCGAAACCGTGCTGCGTTGTAAGCCGGTCATCGGTTATCTGCACACCGGCATGGAGAAGACCGGCGAAGAACTGAGCTACCTCCAGGGTCCCACCAACGTGACCCGCATGGACTACGCCTCACCACTTTTCAACGAACTGGTCTTCTCGCTCTGCACCGAGCAACTCCTGGGCATCGAGGTTCCTCCACGTGCGGTTTGGATCCGGATGCTGATGACCGAGATGAATCGGGTTGCATCACACCTGCTGTTCCTTGCGACCAATGGAATGGATCTGGGCGCTGTCTCGATGATGCTCTACGGCTGGCGCGAGCGCGAAGAGGTCTTGCGTTTCTTCCAGGCGGTCACAGGACTGCGGATGAATCACAACTACATCCGCCCCGGTGGTGTTGCAGCCGACCTGCCGGATGGCTGGCGTGACGAGGTTCTGCGCCTCTTGGAGATGATCCCTCCCCGGCTCGACGAGTACGACGTCTTGATGACCGGTCAGCCGATCTGGCGCGAGCGTCTCCAAGGCGTGGGCGTGATCAGCGCGCAGGAATGCATTGCAC
>CAYQFM010000048.1:11821-13201 GCA_964416735.1 uncultured Iamiaceae bacterium
CTACGCCGCGACATGCCTTACCTCGCCTACGACGAGGTGGACTTCGATGTGATCGTGGGGACTTACGGCGACTCGTTCGACCGCTACGCCATCCGCCTGAATGAAGTGCGCGAGTCGATCCGTATCATTCACCAGATCCTGGATGCCATGCCCAAGGGTGATTACCGGATCCAGGACAAGAAGGTCACGCCACCGCCACGGTCTCGAATCGATGAGTCGATGGAAGCTCTCATCCACCATTTCAAGATTTTCAGCGAGGGTTTCAAGGTCCCCGAGGGTGAGGCGTACGTCGCAATCGAGTCACCTCGCGGTGAACTCGGTTGTTACATCGCATCGGATGGGACGTCTCACCCCTATCGCATGCACATCCGGGCTCCCAGCTTCGTGAACCTGCAGGTGCTCCCGCATTTACTGCACGGAGGGCTGATTGCTGACGCTGTGGCCATCGTTTCGTCGGTGGACCCGATTCTGGGTGAGGTGGATCGCTGATGGGAAGGTTGACCCCGGAGAACTTGGTGACCGCACAAGAGATCATCTCGCGCTATCCGCTCCCCAAATCCGCCCTGGTTCCGCTGCTGCATCTGGCCCAGGAACAGGACGGCCATGTGACCAACGAAGCAATGGTGCATATTGGCGAACTGGTGGGCTGCACCTCTGCCGAGGTGAAGGGAACGGCCAGCTTCTACGAGATGTTCAAGTTCGAGCCCGTCGGCCGTTACATGATCAACGTGTGCACGAACATCGCGTGCCAGTTGCTCGGAGCCGAAGAACTGCTCGAACACGCAGAAGAGCGTCTGGGCATCAAGGCGGGCCAAACCACCGCGGACGGGATGTTCACCATCGAGGACGTCGAATGTGTGGCTGCGTGCACGGAGGCTCCATGCGTGCAGGTCAACTACCGCTTCTTCAACAAGGTCACTCCCGACGATCTGGATCGTCTGGTCGACGATCTTGCCGAGGGTAGGCATCCCGAGATTCCGACCCATGGAAAACTGGCATTGGTGCGCCAGCACATTCCGGAAGATCGGCGCGCGGGTGCCGTTGCTCCGGGAGACAGCACTGTTCCCGTATGGCTGCGGTCGGGATCTGACAGCACCGCTGATGCGGGAGGGGATTCCTGATGACGGTCACCGACGCACCGAAGATCATCACCTCGCGTTTCGAATACCCCGACTCCCACACCATCGAGTGCTACGAAGCGACCGGGGGTTACAGCGCTCTGCGCAAGGCACTCGGTATGTCGCCCGAGGCTGTGGTCGAAGAGGTGAAGGCCGCGAGCCTGCTCGGCCGTGGTGGTGCCGGTTTCCCGGCTGGTGTGAAATGGGGCTTCTGTCCGGCTGACGTCTGGCCGCGGTATCTGGTGGTGAACGGTGACGATTC
>CAYQFM010000049.1:0-13190 GCA_964416735.1 uncultured Iamiaceae bacterium
GCAGACGCTCAACCAGATGCTTGTGGAGATGGACGGGTTCGATGTGACCAGCGGCGTCATTCTGATTGCTGCTACGAACCGGCCGGACATCTTGGATCCCGCACTTCTCCGGCCAGGCCGCTTCGATCGTCAGATCGTGGTGGATCCGCCGGATCTGGAAGGGCGCAAGGCAATTCTCGAGGTCCATGCGGCGGGTAAACCCTTGGGCCCCGGTGTGGACCTGGCTCTGATAGCGCGGCGCACCCCCGGGTTCACCGGCGCCGATCTGGCGAACACCGTGAACGAAGCAGCGCTCTTATCGGCTCGGCGCGGTTCGAGTCTGATCACCAAGGCGGAGATCGATGAAGCCATCGATCGGGTGATGGCCGGTCCGGAGCGGCGCAGTCGTGTTATTTCGGAGCGTGAGCGTCGGATCATCGCGTACCACGAGGCGGGACATGCTCTTGTTGGTCATGTGCTTCCCAACACGGACCCCATTCACAAGGTGACGATCATCTCGCGCGGTCAGGCACTCGGATGGACCCTCGCGCTGCCCACGGAGGACCGACACCTCAAGACCCGTTCTGAGTTGCGAGATCAGATGTCGATGCTGATGGGTGGGCGTACGGCAGAGGAACTGATCTTTGGAGACCCGACGACGGGTGCGATGAATGACATCGAGGTGGCCACGCGTATTGCCCGCGAGATGGTGACCCAGTTCGGTATGACCGATGCGCTCGGCCCTCAACAGCTCGGTGCCAAGGGCGGAGAGCCGTTCCAGGGACGTGATGGCATCCACGAGATCAGCTACTCGGATGAGATAGCTGCGAAGATCGACAGTGAAGTCAGACGTCTGCTCGACGAGGCTCAAGCCGAGGCAAAGGAGATCCTCACCTTGCACCGTGCTTCATTGGACCGGCTCGCTGATGCACTGGTCGAGAAGGAGACGCTCGACGAGACTGAACTCATGGCGATTCTGGGGCCAGCAGACGTCGGATTGACATCGGAACAGGGCACTCGGGGAGAGGTTTCGGGGTGAGTGACACTTTTTCCGGCGAGGTGGACCTGGAGCGTATTCATGCAGCGGTGCGAGAGATCCTTCTTGCGATCGGCGAGACCCCCGATCGTGATGGCCTGCTGGAGACACCGGCCCGTGTTGCGCGCATGTACGCCGAGGTGTTCTCCGGGCTGAGAGAGCAACCGGGTGACCATCTCAAGGTGGTCTTCGATACCGACCACGACGAGATGGTCATGGTTCGTGATATCGACCTGTATTCCATGTGTGAACACCACCTGATTCCGTTCATGGGCAAAGCGCACGTGGCGTACATACCCGATTCAGACGGCACCGTGACCGGTCTCTCAAAACTGGCACGCTTGGTCGACGCGTACGCAAAGCGGCCACAGGTCCAAGAGCGTCTCACCACTCAGATCGCCGATGAGATGGAGCGCAGTCTCAAGCCGCGAGGGGTACTGGTTGTCATCGAGGCCGAACACCTCTGCATGTCGATGCGGGGAGTCAGTAAGCCGGGTGCCACCACCGTGACTTCCGCGGTACGCGGTCTGTTCAGGGAGAATCCTGCGACCCGTCTGGAGGCCATGCGCCTGATTGAACGGGGCTGAGGCTGTTGATTCGTGATGGACATCCAATTCCGCTGGTGATGGGTGTGGTGAATGTGACCCCGGATTCCTTCAGCGACGGCGGACAGTGGTACGAGCCCGACACGGCGGTTGCCCGAGGTCTGGAGTTGGTCGAAATGGGAGCGGCGATTGTCGATGTGGGTGGTGAGTCGACCCGCCCCGGAGCCGAGCCGGTGGACGAGCGTGAAGAGCTTTCCCGCGTTCTGCCGGTTATCGAGGCGTTGGCGGACCATGTGCGGGTGTCCATCGATACCCGCAAAGAACACGTTGCCACCCAAGCGGTGCGAGCGGGAGCTACCCTCATCAACGACGTATCCGCCTCGCTCTGGCGTGTCGCCGCCGAAACGGGGGTCGGGTGGGTCGCAATGCACATGAAGGGATCTCCGGCCACGATGCAGGTCGAGCCGCGCTACGACGACGTTGTCGGCGAGGTGACCGAGTTTCTTGCCCGGCGTGCACAGCAGGCGACTGAAGCCGGTGTGGAAGAAATCTGGCTGGATCCGGGATTTGGGTTTGGAAAGACTGTTTCGCACAATCTCACGTTGCTCAACAATCTCGATCGCATTGTGGATCTGGGCTGGCCCGTGCTCGTTGGTCTGAGCAGGAAAACCACCCTCGGGCACCTCCTGGCTGCCTCGGACGGGGTGGAGGACCCGGTGCCGTTTGACGACAGAATCGAGGGGTCCATTGCCACGCAGACCATCGCCATGTGTCGTGGGGCACGCATGATTCGAGCCCATGATGTGGCCGCTGCGGTACAGGCCACCAAAGTCGTGGCAGCATAAGGGCGTGGCACTCAAGGGTAAGTGGGCGCAAGGAATCCGGCCCCGCAATTTTCATTGGATTCTCAAGGACCAGTTCGCCGTTTGCGAACGTCCCGGTGGATACGGCGAAAGTCATCGCAAGGTGCGCCGCCAGGAAGAGATCATCTGGATCCGGGAGCAGGGGTTCACATGTGTGATCTCGCTCATCCCCGCACCGCACAACCTCCACAACTATGACGAACTTGGTGTGGCTTGGCAGCACCGGCCGTTTGGACCTCAGGATGATGCGGCCGACACTCTCGGCAGTATCTATCCGGAGCTACACGAGATGCTGGGTTCGGGGGCAAAGATCCTGATGCACCTGGACGAACTCGGCGATCGGATCTGTGGTCTCGTTGCTGGCTACCTGTTGTGGGAGGGCTTGATCGAAACAGGACCGCAGACCATTTCGATGGTCGAGCGGATCACCGAGCGGCAATTGGGTCCGGAGGGCCGTGGTCTCGTTGCTGTCGCATCGAAACTGCGCTGAGGCGACGCTCGACGTGACCAATTCATCGGACCGTGTAACCGACCGTATCGAGTTGCGGGGTCTGCGCGTCATGGGCCTGTGCGGTGTACTCGCCGAAGAGACAGTTCGACCCCAGCCACTTGAGATAGATGTGGACATTGCAATCGATCTGAGCACAGCTGGTACCAGCAACAGCTTGGAGGACACGATCGACTATTCGGTCGTGGCGGCTGAGTTGGAGACTCTGGTCATGTCGGGCCACTTCGCGCTGCTCGAACACCTAGCTGAACGGATGGCACAAGTCGTGTTGAGCCATTCGCGCGTCGATTCGGTCACCATTGCGGTTCGTAAGTTGCGCCCGCCCGTGCCTCAGCACATGACATCGACCGGCGTGCGCATCGTGAGAGGTCGCTGAATGGCCGGAGGTACCTGAATGGCCCGGGTGTTTCTTGGGCTCGGCTCGAATGTGGGTGATCGCCAACGCTGGTTGCGTGAAGCGGTGGACTCCCTCGCGTCGGTGGGTCTGCGCAATGTGTCGCCGGTTTACGAGACCGAGCCGATTGGCGGCCCGGATGGCCAGGGTGCATTTCTGAACTTGGTGGTGGAGCTCGACAGTGAGCTTTCAGGCAGAGATCTGCTTGGCGTCTGCCACCGTCTCGAGTCTGCTGCCGGCCGAGTGCGAGCCGAGCGCTGGGGACCTCGAACCCTCGACGTGGACATCCTCTGGATCGAGGACACCACAATTGAAGAACCGGATTTGGTGATTCCGCACCCGCGGATGTGGAAGCGCCGCTTTGTTCTTGCTCCGCTCCGCGACATTGCAGCAGACCTGGTTACGCCACAACTCTTGGAGGCATCCGAAGGCCATGTGAATCTGGCCGGCCCTCTGGTTGCGGATGAGGACAGTGGATGAGGACAGGGGCGGCTGACCGCTGATGGGTTCGGTGCGTCTCATCGGGGCTGGACGCGCCGGGGGTGCAATGGCGTTGGCGCTCGGTGCAGCGGGTTGGGACATCGCCGGGCTTCTGGGTCGCGACGATGACGTAGGGATGGCTGCTCACGGAGTTGATGTGTTGCTCATTGCCACTCCGGATTCATCCATATCCGACGTAGCGGCACTGGTGGAGCCGGTGCCTGAGACCGTGGTTGCACACATGGCCGGTTCTCTCGGGCTGGAGGTGCTGGTGACCCATGAGCGTCGAGCGGCTCTGCATCCGCTGGTTGCCATGCCGTCGGCCGAGGTTGGCGCCCGGAGGCTCACCGGTGGTGCGTGGTTTGCCGTTGCGGGGGATCCGTTGGTGCGTCGGATTGCGGAAGACCTCGGAGGTAGATGGTTCGAGGTGGCCGACGGTGATCGGGCGCTCTACCACGCGGCGGCCGTGATTGCGTCGAATCATCTTGTGGCGTTGATGGGACAGGTGGAGAGGGTGGCGACCGCTGCCGGTGTGCCCTTTGCCGCCTACATGGATCTGATCCGTTCCACGCTCGACAACGTGGCCGAGTTGGGGTCGCGAGCAGCGCTGACTGGGCCGGTTTCGCGAGGTGACACGGCGACGATCGCGCTTCATATGGCTGTTCTTGAAGCCTTGGATCCAGCCGAACGTGAGGGATACGAAGCAATGGTGCTCCAAGCCCGTCGACTATTGGAGGACGATTAGACGACGTATGCGGTGGGCCGTCACCTGTGCAACGCTTCGGTCGTGGATGTTCACGACAGCATTGATGGTTTCCGTGTAGCGCTTGATTCCGCCCGTTCGCGTGGCCAGACGGTCGGTCTGGTGCCGACCATGGGTTTCTTGCACGACGGGCACGTCTCGTTGATGCGGGCGGCGGCCGAGACATGCGACCTCGTCGCGGTGACCATCTTCGTGAATCCGTTGCAGTTTGCGGTTGGCGAGGACCTGTCCAGCTATCCCCGTGATATCGAGGGAGACCTCGCCAAGTGCCGGGAGGTAGGCGTTGGGGTTGTTCTGGTACCGGCCGAGGGTCAGATGTATCCGGGCGCGCCGTTGACCACGGTTTCGGTCTCGGGGCTTTCGTCAACCATGGAAGGCCGGTCACGCCCGACTCACTTTGCAGGCGTGACCACCGTTGTCGCCAAGCTCTTCAACATCGCGGGACCCTGCACAGCTTTCTTTGGTGAGAAGGACTTCCAGCAGTTGGCGATCGTCAAGAAGATGGTTGCGGACCTGAACTTTCCGGTGCGGATCGTGGGATGTCCGATTGTGCGTGAACCCGATGGCATTGCCATGTCGAGTCGCAACGTCTACTTGACCGAGGCCGAACGGGCAGCCGCCCCTGTGCTGTATCGGGCGCTCGAGTCCGGAGCCTCTGCCATCATGGACGGCGAGCACGACCCCGGGGTGATCCGAGATCTGATGCGTTCGTTGATCGACGAGGAACCGCTGGCAGAGTTCGATTACGCCGAGGTGGTCGATGCCGTGAACTTGGAGGTTCCCGAGGTTCTTTCAGGGGAGGTTCGCCTTCTGGTGGCCGCGCGTTTTGGTCGGCCACGTCTGTTGGATAACCTTGGAGTTGATGTACCGGCGTGATTGCCGGGTGTTACAACTGCAACCGCACCGACGGTGACCACGTAATGGCACCGAGCACATGAGGAGCAGACATGCGTCGTCGCATGATGAAGTCGAAGATCCATCGGGCCCGGGTCACGGACGCGAATCTCCACTACGTGGGTTCGATCACCCTCGATACGAAGCTCATGGAACTGGCTGACATCCGTGAGTGGGAACAAGTGGCCGTGGTGGACATCGACAACGGTGCCCGCTTGGAGACATATGCCATTCCTGGCGGCCCCGGCGACGTCTGCCTCAATGGCGCCGCCGCCAGGCTGGTGCAGCCGGGTGACCGGATCATTGTGATCACCTACGGCGATTTTGAGGACGCCGAACTTGAGGACTACGAACCACGGGTTGTCCACGTCGATTCGGCTAATCAACCGGTGGACGAGACCGTGGCAGCGCTCCTTGCTGCACAGGCGGACGAGCCCGGTCCACGCCGTTATGTCGACGTGATGGGCTAGATCTGGTCATGCGCCCACCTCTCTCATGACGGGAACTGTTCCCCGGCTCGACCGAGTCGATTTCTTGGTTGTCGGGAGCGGTGTGGCGGGCCTGTCGGCCGCTGTGCGGGCCGCCGAGGTTCACGGCATGACCGTCGGTGTGTTGACCAAGGGCGAGCTCCAGCAGTCGACGACACGATGGGCACAAGGCGGGGTTGCCGCCGTGCTCGGTGGCGATCCGGATTCCACCGATCTGCATCTGGCGGACACGCTCGCCGCCGGTGCCGGCCTCTGTGATGAAGACGCCGTGAGGGTTCTGGTGGACGAAGGTCCGCGGCGGGTAAACGAACTGATCACCATGGGTGCGATGTTCGACCGGGATGAACGTGGCGTGCTCGAGTTGGCCAGAGAGGGTGGCCACAGCCTGCCTCGCGTCGTTCATGCCGGTGGCGTGGCGACCGGTGCCGAGATAGAGCGTGCTCTCATCGAGGCGGTTCGCCGGACAGCAACGGTCATAAGAGAGCGCAGCTTCGCTCTCGACCTGGTCATCGAGAACGGGCGATGCGCGGGCGTGATTGCCCTCGACGAATCGGGGGAGCGTTTCGAGGTTCCGGCGGACAATGTCCTGCTTGCTGCCGGAGGAGCGGGTCAGCTCTTCGCCGTGACCACGAATCCTCTCGTGGCCACGGGTGATGGTGTCGCCATGGCCATGAGAGCGAATGCCGTGGTTGCCGATGTCGAGTTCGTGCAGTTCCACCCGACCGCACTTCATATGCCATCGATGCCGAGACCATTGCTGTCCGAGGCGCTTCGCGGCCACGGGGCGCTGCTGCGTGACACCACCGGTGAAAGGTTCGTGGATGAGTTGTTACCTCGTGACGAGGTGTCACGGGCGATGACACGGCGGATGCTGGATTTGGATGTGGACCATCTTTGGTTGGATACGACCGGACTCGATGGCTTTGCCCAGCGTTTCCCCACGACGTGGACCGAGTTGATCGAACTCGGCCTGGATCCCACGTCAGAGTGGATTCCGGTTGCCCCTGCGGCCCATTACCTGTGTGGCGGGGTGGTTGCGGATCTGGATGGTGCCACTTCTATCCCCGGCCTGTGGGCGGCCGGTGAGGTGGCCTGCAGCGGTGTACACGGAGCAAATCGCCTTGCGTCGAACTCGTTGCTGGAAGGCATGGTCTTCGGGTTCCGCGTGGTTGAGGCTGTCGAGGCAGGCAAGACCGAGGCTGAGTCGACCGGTGCCATGCGCACGGTGCTCGGTGGTGGTGACAACGGAGGCATCGGTGGGGTGAAGGTCGTCGAGGCGCCAGAAGGTAGGCGACCCAATGGAGATGGAATTGCGATAGCGGACGCACTTACGCGTGTGCAGCAGACCATGACCAACGACGCCGGTGTGCTCCGGTCTCGCGAGTCTCTTGAGAGGGCAGCGACCACTCTGGTGCAGCTTGAAGCAGGTGTGCCCACAGACTCAGACAAACAGGACGTTGCCGAGTTGACCAACCTGGTCACCGTTGGAAAGGCGGTCGTTGCGCTCGCTCTGGCGCGTCATGAGAGCCGTGGTGCACACACACGCAGTGACTATCCCGACCGCGACGACGATCAGTTCCGAAACCGACTCCTTGTGGGTGGTTGAGTTGAGTGGGTGGTTGAAATGAGTGGGTGGTTGAAATGAGTTACCGAAGTGTTTTTGATCCCCCTCGATTGCTGGTCGAAGAGGCCGTGAGAAACGCCCTGATCGAGGACATCGTTCCCTTGGGTGATCTCACGTCCATGCTGCTCGATCCGGACACCTGTGCCGAGGCCACTTTCGTTCCGAGGGTGGCCGGAGTGCTGGCAGGACGAGCATGCGCCACCGAGGTGTTCATACAGGTCGATACGACGGTTGACGTCGCTTGGCATGCGGCCGACGGTGATTCTCTGGAAGCCGGAGTTCCGGTGGCCACGGTCGCGGGCCCACTTGCATCGATCCTCACTGCTGAACGTACAGCCCTCAATTTCATGGGGCACTTGAGTGGTGTGGCCACCCTAACGCGACGTTTTGTAGAGGCCGCTACATCGGGTGGCACGGCACAGGTTTGGGACACACGCAAGACGACGCCCGGTCTGCGTAGCCTGGAGAAAGCCGCCGTGCGAGCCGGTGGAGCGTCGAATCACCGCGGCAACCTGTCCGACTGGATCCTGTTGAAGGACAACCACATCGCACTCATGGGAATTGATGCGGCCGTCGGCCGTGCCCGGTCGCTGTGGCCCGGCCGCACCGTGCATGTCGAGTGCGACAATGTGGGTCAGTTCGAGGTGGCGCTGGGTGTGGGAGCGGACGCAATGCTTCTCGACAACATGTCTGCGGACGAAGTCCGACGGTGTGTTGCGCTGGCAGACCAGTATGTTTCGGATAACGGCGGAAGGCGGCCATTGCTGGAGGTCTCGGGTGGTATCACCTTGGAGACGATTGCGGGATTCGCCGCTACTGGCGTCGACCGGATATCCGTAGGGGCCATCACCAACTCCGCACCCGTGCTCGATATCGGTCTCGATATTTCTGTCGGGGCCACCTGACCAAGAAACCAGGAGGACTGCATGCTGTTGGCTGTCGATGCCGGAAACACCCAGACGGTTGTCGGTCTGTACAACCAGGTCGACGCGGCGGATGGCACACGTCGGCCAAGTGACGGGCTTGTGGATCAGTGGCGGATCTCGACCGAAGCAGACCGAACGGCGGATGAGTTCGCCGTGATGCTGCAAGGTTTCCTGGGCCTTCGGGGGTTCTCGCTCGATGACATAGAGGGCATGGCCATCTCGTCGGGTGTGCCGCGCATGACGGCTGCGCTGCGGGAGCTCTCGGATCACCATCTCGACTTCGACCCGGTCGTCATTGCACCGGGAGTCCGCACCGGGATTTCAATCCTCTACGAGAACCCGAAAGAGGTGGGCGCAGACCGGATCGCGAATGCGGTCGGCGCAGTGGATCTATATGGAGGACCGACGATCATCGCTGATTTTGGAACGGCGACAACTTGCGATGCCGTTTCGGCAAAAGGTGAATACCTCGGGGGGGCTATTGCTCCCGGAGTCGAAATATCCATGGATGCGTTGGTGGGGCGAGCAGCCGCTCTGCGTGCCGTCGAGTTGCGCGAACCCAAGAATGTCCTGGGTAGGAGCACAGTTGAGTCCATCCAGTCGGGCGCTGTTTATGGATTCGCCGCCCAGGTTGATGGACTCTGCGATCGCATCCAGGCCGAGATCGGTGAGTGCACGATTGTCGCCACCGGAGGCCTGTCGGAGTTGATTGCCCCGCTGTCGCGTACCATCGAGCACGTGGAGCCTTGGCTGACCCTGCATGGCCTGCGGCTTGTCTACGAGATGAACGCCTGACCAGTGAGATTCTGACCAGTGAGATTCTGAACAGTGAACGCGCTACCGAACCGGTAGCAGGCCGCGGGTACGGTGGGTGAGAATATGGCAATGCGAGTCATGATCACGGGCATCGGTGGCGAGTTGGGTTCGATGGTCGCCCGGGCCTTGGCCGAAGATTCCACCGTCGATGCAATTATGGGTATCGACCTCTATCCACCGCGGCGGCGACTGACAGGGGTCGAGTTCCATAGGATCGATCCGCGTAAGAGACGTCAGACAGCACAGATGATCACGGGCTTTGCTCCCACGGCGTTGGTTCACTTGGGGGTGTACGAGCCGTATGGTCGCTCGACGCCCACCGCTGCGGTGGAACGTACGGCGGCCGCCGTATCGGTTGCGGTGCGGTCGTCGCTCGAAGGTGGAGCGTTGGATCGGATTGTTGTGCGGTCCGGCATAGAGGTCTACGGGCGAGGTCGTGGTGCGCCCATGAAGCCCGACGAAGAGGTGGAAACAAAACCCACCAGTTCCTTCGGTCATTCCCTGCTGCACATGGAAAACGCATGTCGTGAGGCCGGGCTTTCGGGAGCCGTGCCGGTCACCCTTCTGCGGATGGCACCCATTGTCGGCCCAAATGTTCCCAGCCCGTTGGGACGGGTTCTACGCCTACCCTTCGTCCCTTTCTACGCGCTCGGTGACCCACCGTTCTCGGTCGTCCATCAGCGAGACGCCGCCGACGCCGTGTTGAAGGCGCTGGCCGACCCGTACGACGGCGCATTGAACATCGTCGGTCCGGGTGCGGTGACGGTTCTGCAGGCGGCGCGTCTGGGTGGGCGTATCCCCACGCCGGTCATCGGCCCCACATGGCGTTTTGCTCGGATGCTCACGCAACTGGTGGGCGCTCCGGTTCCCGAGCACGTACAGGAACTGTTGAGTCGCGGTCGCAGCGCTGACGGATCGCGGGCCACCGACGTGCTCGGTTTCCGGCCTGCTCACTCCACCCCGGAGGTCATCCGGGATCTCTTCGGATGGCCACGGACCAGCTTCATGTCGATGCCGGATCAGGAGGCAGCATGACCATCGTCGAACCCGAGATTGCCCACCTCGACCCTGATAACAACCACAATGCAGTTCCGGCGCTCATTTGGCGCCGTATCACCGGGACGTTTCCCATCGACGAATGGGGCTTCGACCCTGACATTGCAAGCCTCACGGCGCTGTTGACCCGGTTGCGGTGGTCCGCAGAGGTCGTGGGGGAGCAGTACATCCCGGAGATCGGATCGGCTCTTGTCGTTCACAATTCCCGGTTCCAGATGGGCGAGTCGTTGTTGGTGTCGGACGCTCTGGGCCGGGCTAGTTCACGGCCGGTGCGTTTCTCGGGCGTCCCCGACATGGTCATGATCGGTCCGGTCTTGCGGCGGATGGGCGGTGTGCCCGGAGGTCTGGATGATCTTCGCGTGCTGTTGCGAACCGGTGAGCTCGTGAGCGTGGCCTTGGCGCGTGAGTTGACGCATCCGTTTCATGCGGGTCCGGCCCCGATTGAAGCCATTGGTGTGGCGCTGGCTCAAGGAGCGCCGATCTTGCCGGTGGCGATATCAGGATTCGAACCCGGACGTCACCGACGCATCGTCATCGGTGAGCCCATTACAACCCGTAGACGCGCCGGGGTAGTCACCGCGGAAGAGCTTGCGGCCACGGTTCGTGCACGGGTCCAGGATCTCCTGACTTCTGGCCGCTGAACAAAGACACATCGATGTTTGCTGTGATGGTGAAGCCGGGGATCTCGAAAGTGCTCGATACTGGCACGACTCAATCCTGACATCCATGCCGTATCGTCGGGGTGATTCTGATTGCAGCACGGTTCTGAAGGAGGTGTTCGTGGTCGAACCAAGCAAGTGGGTGGAGATCACCAACCTGAACCCCGGTCACTCGTCCACGCTCATCGAACGTTTCCGCACAATGGCTGCCGATGGGAAGGACCTGGTGGGCGAAGCCCGGTTCGTCGATGCCCTGGTGAAGCCGAACTCACACGTGCTCGACGCGGGTTGTGGTTCCGGCCGGATTGGTGGCGAACTGGCCGCCCGGGGTCACCGTGTGGTCGGCGTGGATGTGGACCCGGTGATGATCGAGGCGGCTATTGAGGACTTTGCGGACCCCACTTGGCTGGTGGGCGACTTGGCCGAGTTGAATCTGGCGGCCAACGGAGTGACCGAGCCGTTCGATGCCATCGTCTCCTGCGGCAACGTCATGGCATTCCTGGCGCCGGGCACACGCAGGCTGGTGCTGGAGCGGATGGCATCGCACTTGGCGGCGGATGCGCGTTTCTGCGCGCGGCTATCCGCGATTCTGCCACACCCTCTCGTTAGGGTGGATCCATGGGCCGTCCTCGAGTCTCCGACGAGAGGCGGATCGCCACCGCCGTCCGCCTTCCCGAGTCAATCCACCGCCGCCTACAGCTCGCTGCCGGTGAACGAGACGTATCGGTGAACCTGCTCATCACCAAGGCAGTCGACGAGTACCTTGAGCGACTCCCGAGTGTGGACAAGGTCCTTACGCCGAAGCGCTCACGAGCGAAGCGTAGGGGTGGGTTGTGACCGTCACACCGCTGTCGACAGGAAGGAACAGGCGCGGACGAGGCTCCACGTCGACTGCGAACTTCGGTTCCGGGCGTCGCGAGGCCCACGACGCTTCGGGGTTCTACGACCGGTTTGTCGCGCCGGAGATCTCAACGGACACGACCATCAACCCGCCCGCTGAGGTTGACGTTATCTACCAGGATGACGCCCGCAAGATGACGAAGATCGTCTCCAACTCTGTGGCGCTGGTCGTGACGTCGCCGCCGTACTTTGCCGGAAAGCAGTACGAGGAGGATCTCGGCGTGGGCGGCGTTCCCGCCGATTACTTCGAGTACCTCGAGCTGCTTCGCAGTGTCTTCGCAGAGTGCAAGCGAGTCCTGGAGCCCGGTGGACGGATTGCGGTCAACGTCGCCAACTTGGGCCGCCGTCCCTATCGGTCGCTGTCAGGCGACGTCACCGAGATCCTCCAGGACCTTGGCCTGCTACTTCGTGGCGAGGTCGTGTGGTGGAAGGGGCGTGCCGCTGGCGGCTCCTGCGCGTGGGGCACGTTCCAACGTCCGTCCAACCCGGTCCTCAGGGACATCACCGAGCGTGTGGTCATCGCGAGTAAGGGTCGTTTCGACCGAGCCCTGACCCCCGCGCAGCGCCTTGAGCGAGGCCTTCCCTCCACCGCAACGATCTCGAGGGACGAGTTCATGGAGGCGACGACGGACCTCTGGGAGATCGCACCTGAGAGCGCAACCCGCGTAGGCCATCCCGCGCCTTTTCCCGTGGAGCTTCCTAAGCGCCTCATTGAGCTTTACACCTACGTGGATGACGTTGTGCTTGACCCGTTCATGGGCTCAGGTAGCACCGCTGTCGCGGCTGTGCGGACGAAACGTCACTATCTCGGGTTCGACACGGACGCGGAGTATCTGGCGATTGCGAAGCGACGCATCGCTGAGGAACGCGATCGGATCGAGGCTGCAAGGAGTGATGCCAACACAACGTTTCGAGTCGAGCTTCCTGCGGTGGCCCCCACGGATGACTCGGTTGATTTTCAGACCCGTGCGGTTCGAGAAGGTCGCCAGGCTCGTGAGCTTGCCGAGGTTCTATTGCGAGCGTGCGGCTTTGAGAACATCCGAGCAGAGGTGAAGCCGAGAGGCTTGGGCATTGTGCTGAACTTTGTGGCGGCAGATAAGACCGGAGCCGATTGGGCATTTGACGTCTCCGGCGCTTTCACATCGAGCCGCGCCGGCCTCCGCCGTACCGACACGCTCTGGAAGTCACTCGGTAAGGCGGCGGTCCTTCATGAGAGCCAGGCCCACAATGGTGGTGGGGCAATGCCGCTTGTGCTTCTG
>CAYQFM010000050.1:0-3133 GCA_964416735.1 uncultured Iamiaceae bacterium
CGATGGTACTTGGGGGGAGACTCCCTGGGAGAGTAGGACGCCGCCGGATTTCTCAAGAATGGAGCCCGCAAGGGCTCCATTCTGCTTTTTATTTGGGCTTTTGATTTCAAGCTAAGGCCCGTGGTTCTCTTTCGCCTATTATCCACTGACCCTTCTAGGATGACGCCGTGGCACCCAAACTACAGGAAGCGATCGAGGATTACGAGGCTGAGCGGTATCCCGAGGCGGCGCGGATCCTGAAGGTACTGGTGGTGCGGGACCCTGGCGATGCCGCGTTGCGTGAGCTGTATGGCTTGAGCCTCTACCGGCAGGGCAAGTGGAAGCTGGCGATTAGAGAACTGGAGACGTTCGAGGCATTGAGTCACTCCATCGAGCAACACCCGGTACTGGCTGACTGTCATCGGGCGCTGAAGCACTGGGATGTGGTCCAGAAGCTCTGGGACGAGTTGAGAACAGCCGACGAGTCCGGTGCGTTGATCACCGAAGGCCGGATCGTGGCCGCAGGAGCGTTGGCGGATCAGGACAAGCTCTCTGAAGCGGTAGCGATGCTCGGAGAGGGTTGGAGATATCCCAAGAGGGCACGCGAACACCATCTCCGGCGTGCGTACGCACTGGCCGACCTCTACGAACGTGCAGGTGATATGCCGAGGGCCAGGGAGTTGTTCTCGAAGATTCGGGCCTCGGAACCTGGCTTTGCCGACGTTGGCGAGCGGCTACGCTATCTGAAGTGACCGACGAGGATGGATTACCTGACCTGGGGCTCACACACATCGGCCTGATGGTCAAAGATGTCGACGCAAGCATCGACTTCTACTCGCGCTACGCCGGAATGGAAGTGATCCATCGGCGAGACGACACTTCGGGTCCGGTTGTATGGATCAGCGACCTCCACCACCCTTTCGCCGTAGTGCTGATCCAGGTCGAAGAGGTAACGGCGAGCCTCGGTGGCTACAACCACATCGGAGTCGGCGCTGCGTCGCGCGATGAAGTCGACCGGGCAGGAACAATGGCCACCGAAGAGGGTCGTCTGATCTACGGTCCCATGGACGACGGCGATCCGGTCGGCTACTGGGTCTTCATCCGCGACCCCGATGGTCATATGCTCCAGATCTCATACGGCCAAGAAGTGGGAAAGGCCGTCGCGGTCAAGCGGCAGAGAAACGTGGCGGGAAAGTAGCGGCGTGGGGAAATGGAAATGCAAGGTGAATGGCGGGGCGGTAGCGGCGCGCCGGAGAAGTGGCGCGCAAAGTGCTGGTGTGGGGCATCAGCGGCGTGAGCCAATAAGGTAACAGAGCTGTAATATTTCACTAGGAGAGCCATGACTGACATCCAATCGCTGCTCGGCGAAGACGCCGATCAGCTCCTGAACTTCGAGTGCAAGGGCATCAGGCGTGAGGACCTGAGCATTCCAGGCCCCGACATTGTCGACCGGGTCTACAGCCACACCGACAGGTCTCCGCAGGTGTTGCGAAACCTACAGGCGCTCTATGGTCATGGTCGCTTGGCGAACACGGGCTACGTCTCCATTCTCCCGGTGGATCAGGGAATCGAGCATTCGGGAGCCGCTTCGTTCGCACCCAACCCCAAGTACTTCGACCCCAAGAACATCGTCGAGTTGGCAATCGAGGGTGGCTGTAACGCTGTCGCGAGCACCTTCGGAGTACTTGGTGTAGTGTCGCGTGACTACGCGCACCGCATTCCGTTCATCGTCAAGCTCAACCACAACGAGTTGCTCACCTACCCGAACACCTTCAACCAGGTGATGTTTGGATCGGTCGAGAAGGCGTTCGATCTTGGCGCAGCCGGTGTTGGCGCGACGATCTACTACGGATCTGAAGAGTCCGAGGCCCAGATCGTCGAGGTCGCAGAGGCATTCGAGCGCGCACACGAACTGGGAATGTTCACGGTTCTCTGGTGCTATCTGCGAAATTCAGCATTCAAGGTCGATGGCGTCGACTACCACGATGCATCCGACCTGACCGCGCAGGCGAACCATCTCGGTGTGACCATCGAGGCAGACATCATCAAGCAGAAACTGCCCACAAAGAACGGCGGATACAACGCTCTGTCCAACTACGGGAAGACCTCCAAGCTCGTATATGGTGATCTCGTTACGGAAAATCCGATCGACTGGACGCGCTGGCAGGTGGCCAACTGCTACATGGGGCGCATCGGGCTGATCAACTCCGGTGGTGAGTCGAAGGGCGAGAGCGATCTCGCAGACGCCGTGCGCACCGCCGTAATCAACAAGCGCGCCGGTGGTACGGGCCTCATCAGTGGCCGTAAGGCCTTCCAGCGCCCGACAAATGAAGGGGTCGCATTGCTCAACGCCATCCAGGATGTCTACCTAGATTCTTCGATCACGGTCGCGTAGCCGTGTCATCAGATCTCAAGAATCCAGAAGCCCTCGACCGCGTCATCATCCGTTTTGCGGGTGACTCGGGCGACGGCATGCAGTTGACGGGTGACCGTTTCACGAACGTGTCGGCCGTGCTTGGTAACGACTTGGCAACGCTGCCGGACTATCCCGCAGAGATCCGCGCCCCGGCTGGAACCATCGCCGGCGTGTCGGCGTTCCAGATCCAGATCGCAGACCACGACATCACCACGCCGGGCGACAAGCCCGATGTCTTGGTGGCCATGAATCCGGCCGCATTGAAGAAGGAACTTGGCAAGGTCAGTCAGCGTGCGACGATTATCGTCAACACCGACACCTTTGATTCACGCAACATCGGTAAAGCCGGGTATGACGACAACCCCCTGACGGACGGAACTCTCAAGGGCTACACGGTCTACGAAATCCCCATGACGAGCCTCACCAAGAAGGCCTGTGAGCCGCTGGGGGTGAAGCCACGCGACGCTGACCGCTCGAAGAACTTTTTTGCACTCGGCCTGATCTCGTGGATGTACACGAGGCCGACCCAGCCGACACTCGACTGGATCCAGACCAAGTTCGGCAAGAACAAGGCCGTACACGACGCGAACGTGGCGGCATTCCATGCCGGTCATGCTTTCGGTGAGACCGCTGAGCTCTTCGATCACGCCTACAAGATCGAGCCGGCCAAGCGTAAGCCAGGCACCTACACCAACATCACCGGCAACACGGCCACAGCTTGGGGTCTGGTCGCCGCAG
>CAYQFM010000050.1:3143-5034 GCA_964416735.1 uncultured Iamiaceae bacterium
CTACCCGATCACCCCGGCGTCTGACATCCTGCACGAACTTTCGAAGCACAAGAACTTCGGAGTGCGCACACTCCAGGTGGAAGACGAGATCGCCGGCATAGGCACCGCCCTCGGTGCCGCCTACGGCGGTCACCTTGCGGTTACCACCACGAGCGGACCCGGCGTTGCGCTCAAGTCCGAGACGATCGGTCTGGCAATAGCTCTCGAGCTACCGCTGGTGATCGTCGATGTGCAGCGAGGCGGACCGTCGACGGGCCTTCCGACAAAGACGGAACAGGCAGACCTACTCCAGGCGCTATATGGCCATCACGGTGAGTCACCAATTCCGGTCGTTGCCGCCTACAGCCCTTCGCACTGCTTTGCAGCGGTCATCGAGACAGCCCGCATTGCGCTCAAGTACCAGACGCCAGTGATTCTCTTGACCGATGGGTATCTTGCGAACGGTGCCGAGCCGTGGCTGTTGCCCGATGTCGAATCGCTTCCGAAGATCGGTGTCGAGTTTGCAACGGAACCGAACCACATCGATGACGACGGCAACCCGGTTTTCTGGCCGTATCTTCGTGATCCCGAGACACTGGCTCCACCGTGGGCCCCGCCGGGCACTCCGGGCCTGATCCACCGCATTGGTGGTATCGAGAAGGAGGACGGCTCGGGCAACATCTCCTACGACCCTGACAACCACGAGAAGATGGTCCATCTCCGGGCCGACAAGGTTGCGGGAATTTCGAAGGACATCCCCCCGGTAAACGTCACGGGTGATGTGGATGAAGCCGATGTTCTAGTGCTGGGTTGGGGTTCGACTTGGGGGTCTATCTCGGGTGCCGTCGACCGTGTCAGAAACGCTGGCCACAAGGTTGCCCAGGCGCACCTGGTTCACCTGAATCCGTTCCCTGACAACCTTGGACAGATCCTGGCCAGGTATCCGAAGGTCATGGTTCCCGAGATGAACATGGGTCAACTGGCGCACGAACTGCGCGCGAAGTATCTGGTGGACGTGAAGTCCGTGACCAAGGTGAAGGGTTTGCCGTTCACCGCCAAAGAGCTCGAGGATGCGATCCTGGAGGCGATCAATGTCAAGTGATCTTTCAAACCTGCAGGTAGCAACAACCAGCCGTCAGGACTGGGTGAGTGACCAACAGGTGAGGTGGTGTCCCGGTTGCGGTGACTACTCCATTCTCGCGGCGGTTCAGTTCCTCATGCCGGAGTTGGGTGTGTCACCCGACAACACGGTGTTCATCTCGGGCATTGGTTGTGCATCGCGCTTCCCGTACTACATGAACACCTACGGCATGCACTCCATCCACGGCCGTGCCCCGGCCATTGCCACGGGCCTCAAGGTCGCTAGGCCCGACCTCGACGTATGGGTCATTGGTGGTGACGGCGACCTCACCTCTATTGGCGGCAATCATCTGATTCACGCGTTGCGCCGAAACGCCAACATCAACATCTTGATGTTCAATAATCAGATCTACGGGCTGACCAAGGGTCAGTATTCGCCAACCAGCGAGCTCGGCAAGGTGACCAAGTCCTCGCCGTGGGGTTCGCTCGACGCCCCGTTCAATCCGATTGCTCTCGCACTTGGAGCACAGGCGACGTTCGTTGCCCGTACCCACGACATGGACCGCAAGCACATGATGGAGATGTTCCGCCGTGCGCACGACCACAAGGGTGCGGCGTTCGTGGAGATCTATCAGAACTGCAACGTTTTCAATGACGGTGCATTTGAGAACCTCACCGCCAAGGACAAGCGTGACGACATGCTCATTTCGCTCGAACAGGGTCAGCAGATCCGGTTCGGCAAGGAGAAGGAGAAGGGCGTGACCGTCGGTCAGGACGGGATGCTCCACATCGTCGACGTTGCTGATGTGGGTGAGGACAAGATCCTCGTGCA